>CAZNSL010000219.1:0-8074 GCA_964574975.1 uncultured Alcaligenaceae bacterium
CCGCCGTACCGCCCGCCGCAGCACGCCCGGCGTCAGCGCCGCCGCCAACCCGCGCCACGCGGCTCCGTGCAGCGGGTCGGCCTTGAGCGCCCGCGCGTACCAGCCGACCGCCGTTCGCGCCGAGTAGCCGCGGCTGATGACGCCCAGGTGCGCGTACGTCTCCGCCTCGGCCTGCCGCGCCGCCCCGCGGCCGAGCGTTGCCGGCGCGTCGAACTGCCGGCGGAACCGCTCCATGATGAGCAGCGCGACGTGCAGACGATCGAGTTGCCGCCGCGACAGGTTGACGTGGCCGACGCGGTAGCGCACCAACGGCTCGTCCACGCACGCGATTGGGTAGAAGCGGGCGACCCGCAGCCAGAAGTCGTAGTCGATCGCCAGGCCAAGACGCTCGTCGAACCGGCCGATGTGTTCCGGCACGCCGGCCCGCAGCATTGCCGACGAGAAGCAGATGAAGTTCTGCCGGTACATCGCCTCGACGGTCGGCTCCGGCGGCGGGGCGGTGCCGCCGGGCCGCGGCCGGCCGTCGGCGTCGATCAGCCGCCGCCGCGTAAAGACGACGCCCAACTCCGGCCGCTCTTCGAAGAGCGCGAGCTGCCGTGCGAGTTTCGTCGGCTCCCAGACATCGTCGGCGTCGAGGAAGGCGAGGAAGTCGCCGCGGGCCAGGGCGATGCCGCGATTCTTCGCCCGCGACTGCCCGCCGTGCTTCTGCTGCACCAGTTGGAAGCGGTCGTCGTTCAGGAAGCGCTGGACGACGGCCACGGAGTCGTCGGTCGAGCCGTCGTCGAGGACGATGCACTCGAAGTCGGCGAACGTCTGCCGGCGCACCGACTCCAGGCCCGCGCCGATGTAGCGACCGTAGTTGTACGACGACACGATGACGCTGACGCGCGGAGTCATGCGGCGACCCGCCCTCCTTCGGCGATCGCGGGACGGGCGACCTTGGAGATGCAAAAGCGGTACTTGCCCGACGGCTCCTGCGGGATCGCCTCGACGAACTCCAGCCGGTGCCGGGTGCCGCGGCCGAAGCGCTCGACGACGAGGTCCGCGACCTTGCGTTCGCTGGCCGCCGTGAAGTCGGCCCCGCGAACGATGCGGAAGGTGAACGAACGCACTTCCTCTTGCACGATCTGGAGCTGCGCCACGCCGGGCACCAGGACGGCGAAGTTCTCGGTCAACGAAATACCGGAGACGAGGTCGCCGCTCGCAGTGACGACGTAATCCGCCTCGCGCCCTTCGAGCGATTCGAGCATCGGCAGCCCTCGACCGCACGGGCACACGCGGTCGCTCAGCACGCCAGCGTCGCCGATCTGATACCGCACCAAGGGCATGGCGAAGTTCGACAGATCGGTGACGACGATGCCGCCCGGCTCGCCGACGACGCGCCGGCCGTCCTTGACCGTCTCGACGTAGACGCTGTCGGCGTTGACGTGCATCCCGCGATGCGCCTCGCACTCGCAGGCGATCAGGCTGACTTCCTCGCAGCCGTAGCGGTTCGTGACCGGACAGTTGAAGACCGCCTCGATGCGGCGGCGCTGGAAGTCGTGCAGCACCATCGACGTGGCGATGATGCCGCGCGGCGCGTACGCCGGCAGCCCTTCGCGCTCGATCGTGTCGGCAATGAGGAACAGCGAGTGCGCGTGGCCGAAGATGAGCGATGGTTGTTCGCGGTGCAGGCGCTTGGCGAAGTCGCGCAGGTCGCCCGGCGACATCCGTAGCGTGTTGAGGTGGATGGCCCGCTCGTACAGGGCGTTGCGCAGCCAGCCCTTGAGGCCGAACTGCTTGTAGTCGGGGTTGCCCCACGCCTTGGCCATGCGCTCGCCGCGCCGCCAGCCGCTCCACTCGTCGGAACGCAGCGTGCAGGCCCGTTTCCAGCACAGCCCTTCCGCGTCGAGCCACACGGTCAGCGGCACGCCGGTCGAGCCGGAGGTTCGCTTGCGCGTCAGCCGCGTACCGCGGTACGCCTCCGACAACAACTCGTCGCCGCGAGTCCGCACGTCGGCCTTCGTCAGCAGCGGCAGGCGCTCCAGGTCGTCGAACGTCGCTACGTCGTCGGGCACGAAGCGCAGCCGGGCGAACAGGTCGCGGTAGTACGGCACTGTCGCGGCGGCGTGGTGCAGGACGCGGCGCAGGGCCGCGAGCTGCCGGGCGGCGACGACCGCGGGCGGATCGAACGCGCGCCGGCGCAACTCGCGTGCCAGCCGTCCAGCGTGGCGGTCTTCGCGGCGCGCCCACAGCGGGTGAATCACGCGGCGGCAGATGCCGTCGAACAGTGCCATTCCGGGGCCTCGTCTCCGTCGTCGGTCCAGGGGTCGTCGGGTGGTATCGCGGCCAGGCGGACCTTGCAGCTCGCCAGGGCGACGGCCGTGAACGCGCAGTACCACGACCAGTTGTAGCGGTACAAGTTATGCCCGAATAAGCCCTCGAAGAGCAAGAGGAACAGCGACACCTGCATCGCCCGCGCCAGGTGGAACAGGCTCAGATCCTCGACCGGCCCGCGGCCCGGCCGCGTCAGCCGCGCCAGTTTGCGGAGCTTCCACGCCAGCGTGCCGACGAGCGCCAGGAGCGCGACGACGCCAATGGTGCCCAACTCGCCCATCACCTGCCCGTAGAGCGTATGCGATTCCAGCTTCACCCGCGCCGCCGGCCGCCACGCCAGCGGGCCGCAACCGCTCACCGGGTACTCGCCCCAGAGTTTCAGGCCGGTGATGTAGCCGTCGATGCGCCCTTGCCCCGACTCGACCGCGTTGGCGGGACCGACCGAGGGGTCGATGATCGTCTCGAAACGGTTCTGCAAGGATTCCGGCAAGGCGAACCAACTCGCGCACGCCAGCACCGCCAGACCGCAGATAGCCAGAACCTTCTGCCGCGTCTGCAACACGAGCGTCGTGCCCCACAGGACGACGCCAAGCAGCGACGACCGCGAGCCGGTCAGCAAGACGCAGCCGACCGCGAGCAACAGGTAGCCGCCACACAGAACGAGGCGCTTCAGCCCCCGGCCGTAGTGGTGCCAGAAGAACGTCAGGAACGGCAGCGAGTAGACGATCGACGCGCCAAACGAGTTCGGGTCGCCGAGCGTCAAATCGACGCCGACGAGGCGAGCGATGCTCATTCGGTAGGTGTGCCGGCCGTTCCGGTACTCCCAGACCGAGTGCAGCATGTACAGGCCCATGACGACGAGGAACGCCGTCAGTACGCGGTAGACTTGTTTCTCGTCGCGCAGGCTCGTCGCCAGGATCAGGGCGAAGACGACGACGAAGGCGTAGTTCTTGACGACCGGCTCGGCCCGCTCCGCCCACGGACTCATCGCCCACGAAAAGAGGAACGCCCCGGCCATGCCGCAGATGGCCAGCACCAGGCCGTTGAATTCGAGTCGTTTGCGGGCGACGGTCCAGGCGGCGCACAGGCCCGAGAAGTAGATCAACTCGATGCGCAGGTCGCCGAGGGCCGGCCAGATCTCGAACGGCCGGTGGATGCACAGGTAGACGTAGCCGAGGATGAGCCAGATCATGCGGCGATGCTCCGTTTCACGGCCGCGGGGTTGCCGGCCGCGACGCTGTGCGGCGGGATAGCTTTGACGACGACCGACCCGGCCCCGACCACGCTGCCGTCGCCGACATCGGCCATCACGACCGCGCTGTTGCCCAGCCAGCAGTTCGCGCCGATCCGCACCCGCGCGAACGCACCTTCCTGCTTCTGCACCGGCACGTCGGCGTCGCCGAAGCCGTGTTGGTGCCGGCCACTCAGGATGTCCACGTTGGAGCCGATGGTCGCGTCGCGGCCGAGCGTCACCTTGCCGACGGTGCAGCGACTGCCGAGATAAACCCCCGGCTGAACTTCGGCGGCGCGGTGCGCGAACAGGGTGCCGAAACCGACGTGGACATCGGCGGCGCAAGCGTCGAGCGTCGTGCGGTAGTACGCCCGCCGCACAAAGACGCCGAGCCGGCCGGGCACGACGCTAACGAGTTCCGCCCCGAAGACGAACCAACCTTCGCCGCCGCCGACGCGCCGCTCGACCCACGCCGGCAGCCACGCCGGGGCGATGACGACGGCCGTCGCAATCACGAGCGCTTCGCGGATCGATGACTTCCGAACCATCCCTGGTCACCCGCCTCGCCCCGTCGCCGACGGGTGCCCAGCACCTCGGCAACGCGCGGACCTACCTGATCGCCTGGCTCTACGCCCGCAGCCGCGGCGGCCGCGTCGTCCTCCGCATCGAGGACATCGACTCGCCGCGGGTGAAAGCCGGGGCCGCCGAGCAGGCCATCGCCGACCTGCGCTGGCTCGGCCTCGACTGGGACGCCGGCCCGTTCGTGCAAACCGAACGCCTGCCCCTCTACGAGCGATCCTTCGAGCGCCTGAAGTCGCAGGAACTCGTCTACCCCTGCACCTGCACCCGTTCCGACGTAGAACAGGCGGCCAGCGCCCCGCACGCCGACGGCTCCGAGCCGGTCTACTCCGGCACCTGTTCGCATCGCACCGTCGCCGACGCGGCCAACCTCGACAAACCATTCGCCTGGCGCTTCCGCGTCGGCGAGGTGCCGGCCTACCGCGACCTCGTCCGCGGCGACGTGGCCCTGACTCGCGAACAGATCGGCGGCGACTTCGTGGTCTGGAAGTCGCAGGGCACGCCGGCGTACCAGCTCGCGGTCGTCGCCGACGACGCCGACAACGGCGTCACCCACGTCGTCCGCGGCGACGACCTCGTGCCGTCCACACCGCGGCAAATCCTGCTCTACCGGGCGCTCGGCCTGACCCCGCCGCAGTTCGCCCACGTCCCCCTGGTCGTCGGCCCCGACGGCCGACGGCTCGCCAAGCGCCACGGCGACACCCGGCTCAGCGCCATCCGCGCCGCGGGCGTCCCGGCGGAGGCCGTCGTCGGCCTCCTGGCGTGGTCGTGCGGCTGGCTCGCGTCGCCGACGCCGGTGACGGCGGCGGAGCTGGTGCCGCGCTTCGACCTCGCCGCGATCCCGCCGCACCCGTTCGTCGTCACGGACGAACTGCTGCACGGGATCGGGTACAGTCCATAGGAGCCGCGAGCGTGAGCGAGCGATTGCAGCGTCGAACGCTCGCTTACGCTCGCGGCTCCTATGTCACGCCGCCCGCGTCTGCTTGTGCCACGCCACCTGCCGCGCCAGCCCCTCGTCGATGCCGACCTTCGGCACCCAGCCGAGGTGCCGCGTCAGCTTGCTCGTGTCGGCAAACGTCGAGCGCTGGTCGCCGGGCCGCGGTGGCTTGCGGTCGATCGCGGCTTTGCAGCCGATCAGCTCTTCGAGCTTGTGGATCACCTCCGAGAGCGTCACCGATTCGCCACCGCCGACGTTGTACGTCTCGCCGGCCGTCGCCCCGGCCGCCAGCGCTGTCGCGTCCACGCAGTCGGCGATGTAGGTGTTGCCGCGGGCTTGTTGGCCATCGCCGAAGACCGCGATCGGCTCGCCGCGCAGCATCGCCACGACGAACTTGTGGTAACCCATGTCCGGCCGCTGCCGCGGGCCGTAGACGCTGAAGTAGCGCAGCACCACGAGCGGCAGACCGCACTCCTCGGCGTACGCCCGGCACAGGTTCTCCGCGGCCAGCTTGGTCACGCCGTAGGGCGAGATCGGCCGCGTCGGCATCGACTCGTCGCCCGACCCAAACCGGCCGTAGACCGACGAAGTACTGGCGTACACGAACCGCTTGAGCGTCGCCGAGTCCTTGGTCGCTTCGAGGAGCCGCTGCGTCGCGGTCACGTTGCAGCCCTCGTACAGGTCGAAGTCGGTCCAGCTCCGCGGCAGGCCCGGCATCGCGGCCAGGTGGTAGACGACCTCGATGCCGTCGACCAGCCCGCGCGCGTCGTCGGTGCGCAAGTCGGCGGTGCAAAACTCGAAGCCGGGTTGGTCGACCAGGCCGGCGAGGTTCGCGTCCTTGATCTCGCGCGGGTAGTACGGGATGAAGGCGTCGGTGCCGCGGACGGCATGGCCGTCGCGCAGGAGCCGCTCGCATAAGTGGGAGCCGATGAAACCCGCCGCTCCGGTCACGAGGCAGTTCATGCGGGTGTCTCCGATCCGGTTTCGAGCCGGGCGAGCCGGCGGGCCAGGGCGCGGTTCGCCCGCCGCAGCCGGCGGACCTCCTCGCGGAGTGCCGTCGCCTCGTGCGCCATCTGGACGACCGACGCTTGCGAGTCGCTCAACTCGGCGAGCGCCCCGGCGACGGAGCGGTTGAACGCCGACTGCTGCCGCGACAGGACGTTGACGTAGGCGTGCTGGAAGTTGTAGAGCAGCTTCCGCTTCGCCCAGCGCTTCAGCCGGGCACCGAAGCCGCCGCTCACGTCCACGTAATCGTCCGGCAAATCGACGGCCTCGATGGGCCGCATCGCCGGCGGCGGGGTGACGAACTCCGGTGCGTCGCCGACGGTGAGCGGCACGCGCACGTCGGGCATTTCCGGTGTCGCATCGGCGTCGCCGCGGCGGACGCTGACGACGGCGACGTATTCGCCGGGCGCGGTCGGAGCGACGATGCGCACGACCGCCGCGGCGCTGTGGCCGGGCAGGATCATCGTGGGCACTGCGGTCTCGGCTTCCGGGCCGGCCGGCGATCCGTCGGCGTCGTAGACGCGGCTGACCATCCGCGTGCGCACTGGGCCGTCGGCCAGTTCCGGCCACTGTCCGCGGTTGTCGAGTCGCACCGGCAGGTACTGCGGCCCGCCACCGCGCAACTCGTCGACCCGCGGCCGCACGTCCAGGGCGTATTCCTTCGTGAGTCGCGGCGCGTCCATCGCACGCTCGATCGCGGTGGCGAACGCCGCTCGCCATGCCGGCCGGGCGAACTCGGCCGCACGCTTCAGGCCGTTGGCCCGCAGCCGCTCGACGACGGCTTGACGCATCCCTGCCAGGGCATCGGCGAGCGTCGCCGCGTAGCCCGCCGGATTGGCGAAGTGCGTGCGGACGTACTCGCGGCCGCTCTTGCCGAAAGCGGTCCAGTGGGCCGGGTCGCGCCACAGGTCGTCGAGCGCCGCGGCGAACTCCTCGTAGCCGTCCACCGCGACGCCTCCACGGCCGCGGCGCACGTGGGCGGCCGTCGCGGCGCAGTCGGCTCGCACGATCGCCGGCACGCCCTGGGCGTGCGCCTCCAGAACGGCCAGCGACAGCGACTCGTGCCGCGACAGCGTCACGAGCGCGTCGGCCCCGGCAACGAGATCGCGGCGGTCGCGGGCGGTGACGTAGCCGAGGTCGCGCGCCCACGGCTCGTTCGGAATGAGCGGCTCACCTTCGCCGGCGAAGGCAAACGTGAACCGCTCGGGGAACTCCTTGCAGTATCGGCGGGCGAAGGCGATCAGTTCGGGCAGCCCCTTCTCGCGGGCATAGCGGCCGACCGACACGACGGTGCGCCGCCCGGTGCCGACGAGCCGCCGGCCGCGCCGCGCGTCGCCCGGCGTCTCGACATCGACGAGCGTGCCGACGACGTGTGCGTTCGGGTGGTTCAGACCCAATTCGGCTTCGACGAACGCCCGCTCCTCGGCACTGTGGTAAAGGATGCCGGCGACATTCCGATACGCCGCGACGACCTCCGGCCGGCGGGCGAGAGGTTCGTCGTGGAAGCACGGCACCAGGAGCGTCGCGGCCGGGAACGCGGCGGCCACGTCGCGCGTCAACCCGGTCGGGTACGGCCCGGCGACGATGGCGTCGAACGGTCCGCGCTCGCGCAGGGCGGCAACGAGCCGCGGCGAGCGCATCGAAAGATGGAAATACGTCTCGACGGCCTCGGTGTCGGCAGTGCCGGCGCGGATCGCGGCGTCGGCCCGTTCGCGGCACGTGTCGTCGACTGGCTCGCGGCGCAGGCGGTGGACGGTCAGGTTGTCGATGACCGTCGGCAGTTCGGCCGCGTCGGGGTCGATGGTGGTGAAGACCTCGACGGCGTGCCCCGCGGCGGCGAGGGCGTTCGCCATCGTGCGCAGGGACGCCTCCGCGCCGCCGGCGAACCCATCGCCGAAGCGTGCGGCGACGACGGCGATGCGAGATGGTCGGGAATAGGAGCCGCGAGCGTAAGCGAGCGGTGGCAGCTCCGGGGCGCGGTCGCCCGCGCGGCGGCGCGGGGCCCG
>CAZNSL010000220.1:0-8067 GCA_964574975.1 uncultured Alcaligenaceae bacterium
CCGATGATCTGGATCTCGAAGCCGGCATCCTCGAACCTGTCGCGCAGCATGCGCTCGAGCTGCTGGTTGTAGGCGACGTAGTCGATGGGCTTGCCGTCCTCGGCGACTTCGCTGATCTCGGCCGTGATCATGGCCGCGGTCTGGTCGCGCGAGACCAGCGAACCGATGTAGCCGCCCTGGCTGGTGGAATGCTGGATCTGCTGGATGACCTCGGGGCTGAGCGCTTGCGGCGTCACCGTGCCGGCGATGACCGGTTCGGCCCGGAAACCCTCCTCGGTGATCTCGTTGACGAAGCTGTTCGGCGTCCACAACGATTGCACGCCGGGCCGATCGATGTTGGGCAGGTACTGGACGGCCTCCGTCACCGCATGCAGGCGCGACAGACCCTCGGCCGTCCAGATCTCGCCCTTGCGCGCGCGCACCACCACGGTCAGCCGATTGGCGCCGAAGAGGTCGCTGCGGTAGCGGTTGAAGGTTTCGATGAACGGATGGCCGATCGGCATCTGTTTCTCGAATCCAGCCTCCATCCGCAGCCGCAGCGCGAAGACGGCCATGACGGCGGTGAACGCCAGCAGGATGCCGAGCGTCAGCCTTCGGTGGCCGAAGAGCCAGCCTTCAAGCCGCGGCACGAGGGTTCCGGACACGGTTGCTGCCTCCGAGTCAGAACGATCGCGAGACGAATGCGCCGATGAAGTCGCGGTCGCGGTACAGCTGCCGCACCACGTCGCCGGGCTGCTTGGGCTTGCCGCCGAAGTAGGTGGCCAGGTTCACCCCGGCCTGCCAGACGGCGGGGTTCTGGTTGAACAGCACGTACAGGTTCAAGGCCTTGGCTCCTTGCAGGTAGTTGCCGAGGAAGGTCGGCGTGTCGCCGTGGAACGAGTGCGAGAAGGTGAAGCCCGGCGTCACCTGCCAGCCGGAGATCAGCTTGCCGTCATAGGTCCAGTTGAAGTCGACCACGTAGCCCGCAGAGGTCGCGGTGCCCGCGCCTTGCACGGTGCTGCGCGTGGGGTCGAGCCAGATGCCGTAGGCCGCCTGCGCGACCTGGTCGACGGCGACGCCATCGATCGTGCGGGTGAAGCGCTTGTTCGCGCTCATGCCCGGGAAGTGGATGACGACGAGCTCGGTGGACAGGAAGGCGGTGTCCGCGCCCAGCAGGTCGAGAACCGCCTTGTGCTCGGCAGGTTGAAGCTGGAGCATTCCCGTCAGGTGCCACTGGAACTTCTTCTGGTCGATCCACGCCGGGCAGTTGCCCACCGCGGCGCCGTTGGTGTTGGCGTCCAGGGGCCCGCCGGCATTGAAGCAGCCCGACAGCGCGATCGCCTCCTTCGGCCGGTATGACAACTCCGTGCCCAGCGCCCAGTTGCCGATCTGCGTGTTGGCCGACAGCCCGAAGACTTCCCGGTTCTCGAGGAAGCGCCACTGCAGTTGCGCAGCGGCGTTGTTGTACTCGAGCACCGGCAGCTGGTCGTGATAGCGCACGTAGTAGGCGCCCAGGTCGAACAGCGAATCCTGGGGCTTCCAGTGCAGCGATACGCCGCCCTGCCCGGACTTGCGCGGCGTGATGTCCCCGGCCGCCGTCTGGTACGGGAACGAGCGTCCGTCGGCGAGCATCGCCGCCGTTTCCTGGTCCTGCGTCAGGTTGCCGCGGCCGCCCGTGGTGTTGATGCCGTCCGGGCCGGTGAGGTTGAAGTTCGCGGTCGAGAAGCCGACGGGCCTGCGGCCCTTGTCGTAGTAGTCCGCGACCGAGAAGTAGCCGCCCGCGGGCGCGAATCGAACACGCTTCCAGCCGTGCTGCAGGTAGGCCTCGGCATTCACGCCGCCGCCCAGGTTCGCTGCGACGTTGATCATCGGCGCGGGCAGGATCGCTTCCTTCACCTGCGTGCCCGGAACCAGCAGCCGCTGCAGATCGTAGGCATTCGTCGCGTTGATGCCGCCGAGGCCGAACAGGCTCTCCCCCCAGTTGACGACCTGGTTGCCGATGCGAACGCGCCCGCTGCCTTCGCCGAGGGCGAACTGCTTGCTCGCCCACAGGTCCAGCAACTGGGCGTTGGTGACGATCTGGTCCTTCGCGTCGTCCGACAGGTCGGAGCGGCGCGTGTCCTGCGCCTTGAAGTCCTTCAGCCACGAACCGCGCGCCATGAAGGTGATGTCCTGCGGCAGTCGCAGCACCAGTTCATGCGCGCCCTTGAGGTAGGCGGTGAAGAAGTCACCCTTGTTGTAGTTGAGGTTGCCGTCGTCTCCGGGAGACCACTGAGCCTCGTTCGCGCTCGAGCCGCATGCGGACCGGGTGTCGCCGACGAGCGCGCAATCCTGCTTCTGCGCGCGCATGCCGGCCCCGACGGTGAAGGTCGAGTTGAAGCTGCCCTTGACGGTGTCGCCCGAGATGTCGGCGGCGCAGGCCGCGCCCGACGCGACCATGGACGCGGCGGCGGCGATCCGCGTGATCGTTGTCATCGTGTTCTTCACGGTTGTCTCCGGTCGTGCGGGTTCAGCGTTCGCTGACCGCGCGCAGGTTTTCGGGGGTGTAGAAGTCGTCCTTCAGGCGGCGATCGTTCGACTCGGAGAACCACTGCATGTCCTGGTCGGCGCCGAAGAGGATGGCGTCGCTGGTGTAGCGCTTGCTCGCCAGGTCGTAGTGCGCGTAGAGCATCGACGACGAACACGCGCCGATCTCCCATGCCGGCACCACGGCCGCTTCCTTCGCGCGCCACAGCTTGCCCTGCGCGTCGTAGTCTTCCGCGGCGAGGGCCAGCCAGGTGTCCTCGTCGAAGTAGAGCGTCTTCTTCGGCGTCGTGTGCCTCACGTTGCCCTTGACGGTCCCTTCGACGACCCAGACGCGGTGCAGCTCGTAGCGGCGCACCTCGTTGCTGATGTAGAGCGGGCCGAGCGCATCCGTCGAGCGCTTGAAGTTCATCAGCTCGAAGGCGTTGTACTGGACGTACATCTCCTTCTTGCCCACGATCTTCCAGTCGAAGCGGTCGGGGTTCCCGAAGAACATGAAGATGGCGTCCGACGGAAACTGGTTCTCGAAGCCCAGCAGCGGCGCGTCGTACGCGTAGCTCGGCAGCCGGCGGACGCGCCGTTGACCCGGGAAGTAGTAGAACGCCTCCGAGTCTTTCGCGAAGTAGAAGCGCTGTGCGAGCACTTGTCCTTCGAGGGACGCGGGCAGGCGGAAGGCGTAGTAGAAGCCGCTTTGCAGGCCGCCGTTCTGCGTCGGCGAGGTGGTGCCCTTGCGTCCCCAGGGAAGATGGAGCGTCTGGTCCCAGGCGTAGAGGATGCCGTCCTTGGACCCGGGGCGCGGTGAGACGAAGCTGCGGCCATCGGGCCAACGCACGCCTGCGCCCTGGTATCGCATCAGGAAGTTCCAGACGACCTCGATGCCGCTGGACGGAGCCGGAAACGGAACGCCGGGCAGGGCCGCCTCGGCGAGAGACCATCCGTCGGCCGCGATCTTCGCCTTGCCGACGTTCGTCTTCGTGTTGTTCAACACGAAGTCCGGATAGCTGCACTCACGCTTGCTCGGGAAGACGTCCATCCGATAGTCCGGCAGCGTCTTCAGCAGCGCGAGCTGGCCCGGCGAAAGCCGCTCCGCATACTTGTCGGCGTTCGAAGCATTGATCGAGAAGATCGGCTTCTCGCCCTTGTGACTCCAGAAGTCGCCGCGCACCTTGCCGTGCGCCCATCCCGGCGCCGGCGCATTCGTCGCGCCTGCCCACTCCGGGATCGACCCGTCCTTGTTGCCTGCGCGCTCGGCGCCGACCGGCGTCAGATCGCGTCCCAGACGGTCGGCTTCGCCGGCGCCGAGCGCTGCTGACGAGAGCGCCGCACACGCGGCCGACAGCATGAGCGCTCGGCTCCACTTCATAGACGATCTCACGGGTGTCTCCTCGATTTGATGTCGAACAAACGCGCTCACGAAGGCGGACCTGCCGGCAATGACGAGGCGCGGTGTCGTGGTCTTCGCCGCGACGGAGGTCCCTGTTCGCAAGAGTGGTGCCAATCGCTGCATGCGAGCTGGCACTTGGTCGAGTCGACCAATCAAATCAATGGCTTATCGACGAGCCGAGGGGCGGCGCGTCGGCGCTTTGCGCCGCGCAGGGTGATGCGCCGGCGCAGTGCTGATGCTTGCCTGCAGCGTCGTCGTCAACGGAAGGAAAGAGCACTTCGCGACGTGCGTGCCGAGCGCCAGCGGCCGCGAGTGTCGGTGGCGGTCGAGCCTGCTGCATCGTTGCGGTACCGATGCGAGATTGCATCGCTTGGCGAACGAGCGATGAACGATTCGAGCGCTCGACTCTGCATGCGTTTTGCCTCTGCGTCACTGGGCAAATCAAGCATGTCTAGTGCGTGGCATCGCGCAATGGCATGGATCTTGAGAGATGAAGCGCCGAGGGAGCGGTCGATCGTCACCGCATTCCCCGAGCGCATCGAGCACAAAGTCATCATCGAGAGGAGCACAGCCGTGGCCCGCGACCCGAAGTACGACATCCTTTTCGAGCCGATCAAGATCGGTCCGAAGACCTCCCGCAATCGCTTCTTCCAGACTTCGCATTGCGCGGGTCCGGGCTCGGAGCGCCCCGGCACGCAAGCGCACTTCCGTGCGATGAAGGCCGAGGGCGGCTGGGGCGTGGTCTTCACCGAGTACTGCTCGATCCACCCGGAGGCCGACGAATACCCGTACACCTCGGCGCGCCTGTGGGACGACGGCGACGTCGTCAACCTTCGCTACATGTGCGACATGGCGCACAAGCACGACAGCCTGGTCGGCGTGCAGCTGTGGTACAGCGGCATTCATGCCCCTTGCCTCGAGTCACGCGAGGTGGGCCGCGCGCCGAGCGGCCTGGTGTCGAACATGTTCCCTTCGCGGACCGTCTACGGGACCGAGATGGACCACGACGACATCAAGGCGGTGATCAACATGTACGTGCTCGCCGCCAAGCGCGCCGAGCAGGCTGGCTTCGACCTGCTCGAGGTCTCGGGCGGCGACAGCACGGTGCCGATCCAGTTCCTCGAGCCGCGCTACAACCATCGCACCGACAAGTACGGCGGCTCGCTGGAGAACCGAGCCCGCTTCTACATCGAGCTGATGAGCGCGCTCAAGCGCGAACTCGGCGACCGCTGCGCGATCACGACCCGCTTCGAAGTCGACACGCTGCACGGGCCGCACGGCATCGAAGCGAAGGAGGACGGCATCCGCTTCATGGAGATGATGCACAAGGAGGGCCTGTGCGATCTGTGGTCGGTGAAGATCGGTGACTACGAGGAGTGGGGCGAGGACGCCGGCGTGTCGCGCTACCGCAAGTCCGGCTGGATGACGCCGTTCATCAAGGACGCCAAGGGCGTGGTGGGCAGCATCCCGGTCGTCGCCAACGGCCGCTTCACCAGCCCGGACGACATGGTGAACATCATCCGCAGCGGCGTCGCGGACATCATCGGCGCGGCACGCCCGTCGATCGCGGACCCGTTCCTGCCTAACAAGATCGCGGAGGGCCGTCCGGAAGACATCCGCGAGTGCATCGGCTGCAACATGTGCGTGTCCAAGTTCAACCAGGTGGGCCAGCTGCAGTGCACGCAGAACCAGACCGCGATGGAGGAATACCGTCGCGGCTGGCATCCCGAGAAGTTCGCCAAGGCCAAGAACCCCTGCTCGGTGCTCGTCGTCGGCGGCGGGCCTTCGGGGATGGAGTGCGCGCGCGTTCTCGGCGAGCGCGGCTACACGGTGCATCTGCGCGAGGCCGAGGCCGAACTGGGCGGCCATTGGAAGTGGGTCAGCAAGCTGCCTCGCCTGAACGAGTGGGGCCGCGTGATCACCTATCGCCAGCTGCAGCTGGCGAAGATGAAGAACGTCGAAGTCCATCTCGGCGTCGGCAAGATGAGCGCCGACGACGTGCTCGAGTACGGCGCCGACCGCGTGGTCATTGCCACCGGCTCGCACTGGCGCACCGACGGGCTCGGCGCCGAAGGCCATGTGCCGATCCCGGGCGCCGATGCGTCGCTGCCGCACGTGTTCACGCCCGAGCAGATCGTGGCCGGCAAGCCGATCGTCGGCAAACGCGTGCTGATCCTCGACGGCGAGGGTCACTTCCTCGGCATCACCTTCGCCGAGATGATGGCCGACCAGGGCAAGGAGGTGACCTACGTCACCAACCTGTCCGAGGTCGCCGACTACGGCGTCTTCACGCTCGAGGTGCAGAACAACAAGCGCATGCTCAACGAGAAGGGCGTGCGCACCTTCCGCAACCACTGGATCGAGAAGATCGAGCCGGGCAAGGTGACGATCGGCTTCATGTACCGCTACGGCGCCGACCTGGCCGGGCCGACCACCGGCGAGGTGCCGCGCCGCCTGAACCCGGGCCTCGTCGACATCGAGGCGGACTCGGTGATCCTCATCACCTCGCGCGTGGCCGACGACGCGCTGTACCGCGAACTCAGGCAGCGCAAGGGCGAGTGGAAGAAGAACGAGGTCGAGGCGGTCTACCAGATCGGCGACTGCAAGGCGCCGATGCAGGCGCTGCAGGCGATGTTCGAAGGTCATCGGCTGGCGCGCGAGTTCGACAGCCCGCATCCGGAGCGTCCCCTGCCATGGATTCGCGAGCGGCAGGTGTGGGGCCACGAGACCTTCCCGAAGCTCGGCGATCCGCGACCGAAGGTCGAAGTGGACTGAGTGCGGAGGCCCGGCGCTTCGGCACCGGGTCCCGCGTGATGTTGCCAACGCCGAACCGGCACGACGATGGAAACGAGAACGCTCTTCTGGGGACTGGAGTCGGCCGGCACGGCCGCCTTCTATCTGATCGGCTTCGCGGCGATCGGCGCCTTCTTCTGGGGGCTGGCGCGCGCCGTCCGCAAGTACCGGCGCGGGTCACCCACTGCGACGCCGATCGACTGGCGTGCCGCTGCGGCGCGCATGGTGGCCGATCTGCTGACCCACCGCACCCTGCGCCGGCGCGATCCCTACGCCGGCGCGGCGCATGCGGCGATCTTCTTCGGCTTCGCGCTGCTGTTCATCGGCACCGCGACGATCACGCTCGAGTACGACATCCTGAACCCGCTGCTCGGCGTGACGTTCTGGAAGGGCCGCTTCTTCCTCGTCTTCAGCCTGGTACTCGATCTGGCCGGCCTCGCGGTCGCCGCCGGCCTCGTGCTGATGATGGTGCGCCGCGGCGTGCTGCGGCCGGCCAAGCTCGACTACCGGCGCGGCTACCGGGGCGAGGACGAACTGCGCCCTGCGGCGGCGCGCTGGCGCGTCGAGGACTGGGTATTCCTCGTCGCGCTGCTGTTCATCGTGTTGACCGGCTTCGTGCAGGAGGGGCTGCGCCATGCGATGGAGCGGCCGCCATGGGGGCTGTGGGAGCCGGTCGGGGCGTCGCTCGGGGCGCTGTTCGGCGCACTCGGCGTCGGCGCGGACAACATCGCTGCCGTGCGCGCGGGAAACTGGTGGCTGCACGGTCTGGCGGCGCTGACTTTCATCGTCGCCTTGCCCTGGTACAAGGCCAAGCACATCCTCTCGGCGATGGGCTCGCTGCTGGCCCGCGACCCGCTGGCGCTGCGCCGACTGCCGAAGGTCGCCGCGGGTGCCGCGACGACCGGTGTCGCCGAGATCTCCGACTTCTCGTGGAAGGACATGCTGGACTTCGACGCCTGCACCAAGTGCGGTCGTTGTCACGAGGCTTGTCCCGCACGCGCCGCCGGGTATCCGCTCAGCCCGCGCGACCTCATCCTCGATCTGCGTCTGCACAACGACGCCGCACAGGGCCGACCACAGGCGGACATGCCGCTGGTGGGGCGGGTGATCGATCCGGAAACGCTGTGGTCGTGCCGCAGCTGCGGCGCCTGCCAGGAGATCTGCCCGGTCGGGGTCGAGCACCCGGTCAAGATCGTCAAGATGCGCCGGCATCTGGTGGAGACCGACCAGATCGACCCGCTGTTGCGCACCATGCTCAACACGATCGGCAACTCGGGCAACAGCTTCGGCGAGGTCGGCCGCAAGCGGGCCAACTGGACCCGCGAGCTGGAGTTCCCGATCAAGGACCTGCGCCGCGAGGCCGCCGACATGCTCTGGTTCGTCGGTGA
>CAZNSL010000221.1:0-1490 GCA_964574975.1 uncultured Alcaligenaceae bacterium
GCTCACGCCGCGCGGCGTTCGTCGTCGGGCCAGTCCTCGAAGCGCACCGCGACGCAATTCTTTTTTGCGCCAGGAGGAACGGGAAATCGTCGCGGCGGACGTGGCACGCGTAATCCCGGCGTGGTATATTTGCGCACGTCGCCCCTCCGGAGTCGCCAGGGTGCCTACCTTTTCTTGCCCCACGTGTGCCGCGCGGATCAAACTTCCCGAATCCGCTCGCGGCCGGAAACACCGTTGCCCCAAGTGTTCGACACCGTTCGCGGTGAATGCGAAGCCGACGGAACCGGACGAGCCTCCGGACCTAGCCGCGCTGGACTATGTACCACCGTACAAGACCACCACGCCCGCGTTGACGATATTCGTCCGCGTCGTCAACGCGGGCGCGTGGCTACTGCTGCTCCCGGCCGTGGTTGTGTGCGGCGTGTTGTTCGTGGCGGCGTTAAAGGACGCGAATGGGGCACCCCAAGAGGCCGCAATCGGCGCGGTGTTCTCGACCATCCTTATCGGCCTGTACGTCGCCGTGCGGTGTGTCGAGAAGCTCGCGGCGGTGGTTGAACGGGTACAGGGCTAGAGGCAATCCGCTATGTCCCAACACGCGACGTACGCCGAGTGCGGCGCGAAGTTTTCTATCGGCTACTCCGAATGGGGCGAAATGTTCCAGTGCCCAGAATGCGACGCGACGTATGAAATGCCGCTATCGGAAGCGGAAGTCAAGGAAGAGGCCCCCGCAAGTGGCCCTATCAAATCATTCAGGGAAAGGGCAGCGTCACGCAAGCTGTGCGTGAGAAGCAACTCGAATCGGGGTTCAACCTGGACGGGTTAGAGGCGAGGCTCGCCGAAATGCTGAGGGAAGGGGACGCCGCGACGCCGGCCCGGAAACCCCCGTCGAAGGGTCGAAAGAAGCGGAAGGCTTAGCGCGTCGCCCCGTGGCTCTGATCGCCGATCCGTGGTACAGAATTGATACAGAATACCCCTTGAACCGGCTCGCCGCACCCGGATACACTCACCCACCTGGGACGCTGGTTGTCGGTGGCCCGACTCAATGGGGTGTGACTCCCGACCCACCGTAACACGTCGCCGGCGAGTCCTCGCCGCTCACGCCGCGCGGCGTTCGTCGTCGGGCCAGTCCTCGAAGCGCACCGCGACGCGCTTCGAGACGCCCGATTCCTGCATCGTCACGCCGTACAGCACGTCGGCCGACGCCATCGTTCGCTTCGAGTGCGTCACCACGATGAACTGCGATTGCGTCAGGAACTCGCGCAGCACGTTCGACAGCCGTACCGTGTTGCCCTCGTCCAGAGCCGCGTCCACCTCGTCGAGGATGCAGAACGGACTCGGCTTGCTGCGGAAGATCGCTAGCAGAAGCGCCACCGCCGTCAGCGTCTTCTCGCCGCCGGACATCAGCGAGATCGACCGCAGTTCCTTGCCCGGCGGCCGGGCGACCACCTCGATGCCGCTCTCCAGCACGTCAGTCTCGTCCTCCAGCACCA
>CAZNSL010000221.1:1500-4513 GCA_964574975.1 uncultured Alcaligenaceae bacterium
CCGCCGCCGAAGAGCTTGCGGAACAGGTCCTGAAAATTCGTGCGGATCAGCGCGAACGTCTCGGCGAACAGCTTGCGGCTGTCGGCGTTGATGCGGGCGATGATGTCCGTCAGCGACTTCTCGGCGGCTGCCAGGTCGTCGAGCTGCACTTTCAGTGCCTCGTACCGCAGTTCTAGATCGGCGAGTTCCTGCAACGAGTCGAGGTTGACGCTGCCGAGGCGGGCAAGCTTTTTGCGCAGGTCGTCGATTTCGGCTTGGGCGTCCGGGATGTCCGTTGAGCCCGAAGCGCAAGCGAGGGTGTGACCCTCCTCCCTCGCTTGCGCATCGGGCTCAATGGATACCGCCGATTGCGACTCGGCCACCAGGTCGATCTCGTAATCCTCGCGCAGCCTCGCCACCAGCGAATCGCGGCGGTGGCGCAGGTCGCTCGCCTCCAGCTCGCGCGCGTGGACCTGCTGTTGGCGAGACTGCCACTCGCCGAGCGCTGCCTGGGCCTGGTCCGTCAGTGCCCGCAATTCGGCCCGGCGCGCATCGCGGGCCGATGCCGCTCCGCCGAGCGCCGCCTCGGCCCGCTCCTGGGTCGCACACGCTTCGGCTAACTGCATCGACGCGTCCAACTGCGTCCGTTCGCTAACACTCAAACGGGCCAACGTCGCCGTCAGCCGCTCGGCCAATTCGTCGCGCTCCTGGTGCCGCTCGTGCAGGTCGCCGGCCAACTGCTCGTGCCGCGTCCGTAGGCCGGTCAAGCGTTCCTCGACTTGCGCCAGCGCCACCTGCGCTGCCGCGTGTGCTTGCTGGCCGTGGGCTCGCTCTTGTTCCTTGACGCGCGAGTCGTGCTCGGCGTTGGCCAGGCGAGCCTGCACTTCGTGCGCGTCTCGTTCCGCGGCCTCCGCCTTGGCCTTCGCCTCGGCGTGGCGGGTCTCGACGCGCTCGACCTCTTCGCCCAAGCCGCTCAACTCGGTGCGGCTCAGCGTGACTTCCTCGTGCAGCCCGTCGCGGCGCTCGCGGTGCTGGGCGATCCGGCCGCGCAGGTCGGCTGCCTGTTCGCCGAACGCGTCGATCTCGCGCTGCGTCGCACGGATCAGGCCGTCGATCGACTCGCCGCGCTCGACCAGCCACTCCAGTTCGCGTTCGGTGGCGACGGCCTGTTCGTCGAGGGCGGCGGCCTTCTGCCGCAATTCGCGCAGCTCCGACTTCCGCGACAGGAGGCCGGCCTCGGCGTGGTGCGTGCCGAGCGTCAACGTGCCGTCGGCTTCGAGCAATTCGCCCTTGAGTGTGACGAAGCGGCAACCGGGTAGCTCCACCGCCAGTGCCCGCGCGGTCGTCAGGTCGGCGACGATGCGTGTGCGGCCGAGTAGCTGCCCCGGCAGGGCAGCGTAGTCGGACGCGACGAGCGTGTCGGCCCGCATCGAACCGGCCGGTTCGGGTCCGTCCGGCAGCGGGGCGGCGGCGAGCGGCACGAAGCCGACGCGGCCCGACGGCGGCCGCTCGGCCAGTAGTGCCGTCAGCCGCGGCAGGTCGCGGGCCACGAAGCACTGCGCCACCGGGCCGAGCGCGATGTCGAGCAGGTGAGCGTACTCGCGCGGGGCGCTGAGCAAGTCGCCGACGAGGCCGACGACGCACTCGCGCAGCCCCACCCGTTGCCACGGGTGGGTTTCGTCGCCGAGCGCTTCCAACACCTCGCGGATGCCGCTGCCGAAGCCTTCGCGGCTGCGCTCCAGGCCTTCCAAGACTTCGATGCGACTCGCCAGACCGCGGCCCTGCGCCCGCAACTCGCCGAGCCGGCCGCGCATCGCGTCCACCTGGGCGCGGTTGGCGTCGCGCTCCCGGCCGCGCTCCGCCAGCGCGAAGCGGGCCTCGGTGAGCCGCGTCTGCAATCCGGCGTCGGCCTCCGTCAGCGACTCCAATTCCAGGTCGAGCGTGGCCAGGTGTTCCGATGCCTGGGCGCTTTTGGCGCTGAGCCGATCGCGCTCGCGGCGCAGTTGGTCGAGCAAGGCCCGCGTGCCGACGGCGTCGTTCTGAAGCTTGGCCGCTTCGCGCAGCCGCTCCATGTGTTCGACCTTGTCCGTCTCGATCTGTTCGTGCAGCCGGGAGAGTTCGGCCGCGGTTGCGCGCAGCGCTTCGACGAGTGCGCGCACGCCGGTGCGCTGCTCGCTGGAGCGGCGCTCGATCTCCTGCCACTCGGCTTCGGCCCCGGCACGGGCGGCCGTCAGTGTGGCGATGCGCTGCGTAGCGTCGGCGAGCCGCGACCGGCCGGCCGTTGCCTCGTCGGCCAGCCCGCTTGCCAGACTGCGCTCGTGGCCGAGTGTCGACTCCGCGGCCGCGCGAGTCGTGCGGGCCGCCGCGATGGCCAACTCCAATTCGCGGACGGTCGTCTCCAACTCAGCCAGTTCGGCTTCGAGCCGGCGGGCGTCGCCGGCGCCGGCCTCGGAGCGCTCCGCCGCTGCCGCCAATGCGTCGCGTAGTCCGCCCAGCACGCCCTCGACGGCCGCCAGACCATCGGCCAGTTCGCGGTACTCGCGTAGACCGAGCGCGACGCGCAACTCGCGCAGTCGGCCGGTGTACTCCTGGTAGCGCTGCGCCTTCGACGCCTGAAGGCGGACGCCGCGCAATTGGTTCTCGACTTCGGCGAGAATGTCGCGCAGGCGGGTCAGGTTGGTGCCGACGCGCTCCAGCCGACGCAGCGATTCGAGCTTCTTGGCCTTGAACCGGCTGATGCCGGCCGCCTCCTCGAAGATGGTGCGCCGGTCCACCGTGGACGCCTGCAAGAGCGCATCGACGCGGCCCTGTTCGATAATGCTGTACGCCCCGGTGCCGGCCCCGGAGCCGAGGAACAGGTCCTTGATGTCCTTGAGGCGCGATTGTTGGCCGTTGACGAGGTATTCGCCCTCGCCGTCGCGGTAGACGCGGCGGGTGATGAGGACTTCCGCAGCATCGGTGTTGAGCGAGCGTTTGGCGTTGTCGAACAGCAGCGACACCTGCTCGAGCTCGGACAGCGGCAGCTTGCCCAGCC
>CAZNSL010000221.1:4523-8064 GCA_964574975.1 uncultured Alcaligenaceae bacterium
TCGGCCATCTCGCCGCCGCGCAGGCTCTTTGCCGACTGCTCGCCGAGCACCCACTTGACGGCATCGACGACGTTGCTCTTGCCGCTGCCGTTCGGCCCGACGACGGCGCTGATGCCGGGCGGGAACTCGAACGCGGTCTTGTCGGCGAAGCTCTTGAAGCCGACGAGTTCCAGGCGCTTCAGCATGACACACCCAAAGTGGTTTCACCACAGAGTCACAGAGGACACAGAGAAGACCGAAGAATTGAATTCCCTTCTTCTGTCTTCTCTGTGTCCTCTGTGACTCTGTGGTGAATCGGTCCTTTACTCCGCGCCCGTCTGGCCCGCGGGCTTCGGCACGGTCGGCGGCTCGTACAACGTCGGCGTCACGCCGATCTCTGCCGCCACCGCCGACAGGCCCTCGCCCGTGCTACCGGCAAGCTTCGCGCCGGCCCGGGCTAGGTCGTACACCGTCGGGGCCTTCGGCATCGCATCGACCTTCAAGGCACAGTTCAGACCGCGGCTCGCGTCGGCCTGCCGCAGCAGTTCCGCCGCGTCGGCGAAGTTGCCACCCAGGGCCGCGACGGTCTTCAGCACTTCGCCAATCTCCGGCGGACACTCCTTCGTTTGTTTGCCCTTGTACGTCGTGAATCGGCTGACGACGACCGTCGACTTGCCTTCCTCCGCCCGCAGCGTGAACTCCGGGCCGACGACGAGCGTCAGCGGCGCGACCAGCGCCGGGCCGTCGCCGAACAGGACGACCTCCGGCTTCTTCGTTGTCGCCAGATGCACCTGCGGGGCGCTGCCGCGGGCGACGTGGTGGACGGTGAACGTGCCGCACACCTCGCCGGCAACCAGCGGGTCGCGGTCGTCGCGGGCGCGCAGGGCACGGAACGCACCGAACCGCGTCTCCGGGTTCGGAGCGGACAGCAGTTCCTGCAGCTTGACGCGGCAGATGGCCTCGTTGAGCGACGCGAGCGCGGTCAGCGCAAACGCCTGCACGAACGGCTGCTCGACGACCTGTTTGCCGAGTTCCTCGCCGCACGACGGGCTGCCGAGGTACGCCAACGCCTCCGCCGATGCGAAGCGCACCAGCGGGATGTCGCTGTTCAGGCCGACCTTGAGCGCCGGGAGGCTCTGAATGCCGAGCGCTTCGAGGCGCAGAGCGGCGGTGATGGTCGTGGCCGGGTCGAGCAATTGCCGGCCGAGTTTGTGGGCGTACTCGCTGTCGGCCGGCGGAGCCTCGTTGAGCGGCACTAGCCGAGCCACGCGCAGGAAGCGGGCCATGTTCAGTCGGTACGCGCCCGGCACGGACAGATAGACGACGGACTTCGACTTGGCCGAGGCGATCTCGCCGGAGCCGGCACCCATGCTCGGGGCGTGGAAGGTGTCGTTGATCCGCTCGGCGATCCGCATGGCGACGCGGGCGTACTGCTGGTCGGGGTTGAGCGTCAGGAAGAACTGCCAATCGGGCATCAGGCTCTTACCGCCACCCCAGACGACGCCGCGCTTCAAGGACGGCGGCTCGTCGCCGTCGGCCTCGGCGGAGCCGACGCCGGCGATGACGTTGCCCTCGCACTTGACCAGGGCGTGGCCGCGGATCAGGGCGTCGCCGCGGTTCGCACCGGGATTGAGGACCGCGGAAATGCGACCGGTGCTGTCGAAGTTGTACAGCAGGCACTCCTCGAGCTTGCCGCCGCGCAAGCTCGTCGTCCGGCTGTTCTCCGGCACGCTCAGGAACACGTCGATCGGGTCGCCCTTTTTGGAGCCGGCCGGCACGGTGGCGACGATGCGCACGAGCGAAGTCGTCTTGGAGTTGAACAGTTCCTTGACGTTCTCGCAGCCGCGCTTGCGCAGAACTTCGGAGAGCGTGGTGGCTTCCGGGCCGGGCGGCACGCCGCCGCCGGTGCCGTCGAGTTGTGTGACCAGGCCGATGCCGACGACCGGGATCGCGTTGACGTTGGAGACCTCGGTCAGGTCGCCGATGGTCTTGACCTCGGCGGTGGCGACCTCGCGGCCGCGGTCGGTATCGTCTTCGGACTGGAGTCGGGTTTGCGGCGCGGTGCAGCCCGCGAGCAGCACCAGCGCGGCCGGCAGATGCCAGCGTCGGGTCATCGGTCCACCCCCCGTTCGGCGTCGGGCCGCCGCGCCCCCGCGCGGCGTATGGCCCAGGCCGGAGTGTTTCGAAAGAGACTTGAGAGGCGGCGGGAATAGCCGGACGGCGGCGGGGTGTCAAGTCAGGAGTTCTCGTTCCCAGGCTCTGCCTGGGAACGCGCTGTCTGGCCGGCTCTGCCGGCTGCACCCCGGCGGGTCGGGTGCTTTCGGGTGCGGGCGGCGGAGCCGCCGAGGCGCACGTTCCCAGGCAGAGCCTGGGAACGAGGATTGCCCTGTCGCCTTGTCGCGGTACGGCATCTCGGTAAAATCTGCCGTTTCCCCACATTTCGACGCGACCCGAGGACCCCAAACGATGCGGACGGCCCCGCTCCTGACGACCGCCCTGCTTCTCGCTGCTACCGTCACCGCCCAACCGCCCGCACTACCGGCACCCGCCGCGCGACTCAAAGACCTGATCGACCAGTACGCCGCCCGGACCAACGCCGAGGCCGGGAAGACGACCTTCGGCCCGCGGGCGCTCGCCATCGCCAAGGCCGCGCCGAGGGACACCACCGCCCTCCAGGCAGTCGCCTGGATTTACGACGCCGGCCTCGAACTCGAACCATCCCAGGCCGAGGAAGCCGTCAAGCTCGTCCTCGACCACCACACGGCCGGCGACCCGGCGACGCTCCAATACCTGTGCGGGTGTTGGGAGTCGGCCAAGGGCACCGTCCACGAAACCGGCCTGCGTGGCGTCTTGACGCAGAGCAAGAGCCGCGAGGTTCAGGGCTATGCCGCGTACCTCCTGGCGTCGCGCCTGCGGGCGCAGGCCGACGCCGGCGGCGACGCCAAGGAGGCAGCCGCACTCTACGAACGTGTCACCCGCGAGTTCGCCGACTTGAAGGTCGACCCGGACACGTCGCTGGCGGTGTATGCGAAGCGCGGGCTATTCGAGCTAAACCACCTGACGGTCGGCAAGGTGGCCCCGGAGCCGCCGGCCGGCACCGTGGACCTCGCGGGCAAGCCGGCGAAACTGAGCGACTACCGCGGCAAGGTCGTCTTGCTCGACTTCTGGCTCGTCAACTGCCCGCCGTGCCGCAAGATGATCCCGCACTCCAAGGCGCTCGTCCAGAAGCTCGCGGGCAAGCCGTTCGCGTTCGTGGCCGTCAATGGCGACCATGCGAAGGAAGAAGCGGAGGCATTCCTCAAAGGCCAGTCGCTGCCGTGGGTGCAGTGGTGGGGCGGCCCACAGGGCGGCATGGCGCGAGCGTGGAACATGAGCCCGTTTCCGACGGTGATGCTGCTCGATGCCAATGGCGTGGTGCGGGCGAAGTTCCGCGGCGCGTTCAAGCCGGAGGAACTCGACGCCGCGGCCGAAAAACTCGTCCGCGAGGTCGAGGCGATGCGGTGATTTCCGGCTCCCCTCTCCCGGCTTTGTGGGAGAGGGGATGGGGGCGAGGGTCCGATCC
>CAZNSL010000222.1:0-3284 GCA_964574975.1 uncultured Alcaligenaceae bacterium
CCCCCCCCCCCCGGGGCGCGGCCCGCCGCCCCCCCCCCCCCCCGGCGCCGCGGCTCGTTTGTCCCCGCCCCCCCCGCTCCGGGCTGGCGATCACCCCTCCGTCGCGCGCACGTCGCGGTGGATGCGACGACGCACCAGGTATTCGTCGTCCTCCAGCCAGCGCCGCGCCGACGGGCCGAGCGCGAACCCTTCGCTGGCCACCGCCAGCACGACGGCCTCGGCCACGTTCAGGTGGAACCACGAGTAGTAGTGCCAGCTCGTGTAGGCGTTCGGGATCGGCACCATGCGGTCCGGTTCGAACAATTCGGCCACACGCGGCAGCGCCTCGGCCGGCGGCAGTTGGCACACGGCCGCAATGTAGCCGCATACTAGCGGCACGTACGTCTTCGGGTGGATTCGGTCGGCGATTCCAGCCGGTCGGGTGAAAATGAGCGCCCGCGCTTCCTCCACCGCCGGCATCGCCCGTTCCGGCACTCCCAGGTACAGCCACCCCGCCGCCAGGTTGAGTTGCAGCCGTAGCGATTCCGGCCAGTCGCGCCCAGCCCGCGCCTTCAGCTCGACGAACGACTGCCCCTGCAACGCGACCGCTTCGACCGCCGACAGGAGGCGAGCCGTCTCGTCGCCCATACCGAGCTTGCGCAGGCTCTGGACCGCCTGCGCGACGAGCGGGCCACCGAATTCCAACAGCTTCGACCACACGGCCGCGCGATGCGGCGCGCCGGGCCGGCCGTGGACCTCGAAAATGCGCTCCAGGTTGCCGACGAATCGCAACACGCTTTCCGGCCGCCCGTAGTGGGCCGAGAAGAAGATCGCTTGCTCGGCGAGCTTGGCCTGCTCTTCGACGATGGTGGACTCGGCCGTTGGCGCGATGGCATCGAGCGTCGGGCCGGACAGGGCGATCGCCTCGTCCACGAGCGCTTCGCCGACGCGGGCGGCCAGTGCGAGTGAGTTGCGGAGTACGATGAGGCGGTTCAGGCCGTCGGGTCGCGGCGGGCTAAGTTGCCCCCAGAGGCGTCGCAGTCGCGCGGCCAACAGGTTGCGGTCGAGTACGTCGGGCAGGCGGTTCAGTTCTTTCGAGATGTCGTCGTTCAGGTGCCCGCGGTTGTTCATTCGGTACGGGTCGAAACGTTCCTGCGGATCGAGGATGTGCGATTGCTCGCGCAGACGGTCCACGGCATACGACCCGCCCCGGCGTGCGACGTCCTCGGACGGGAGTTTCGACTCCTCGGCGCGGAGGTTGTCCAAGTACTCGATCTGATCCACCGGCAACGGCCCGGCGTGCGGCTGGCCGGCCAACACGCGGTCGATGCGGTAATTGAACGCTTGGAGCAGGATGCTATGGGCCTCGACACCGGATGCTTCGACCGTGTCGGTCGCGGCGCGCACCAATCGACGGGCGGCGATAGCGTCTCCGAGTCGAGCCTGGCCGAATGCGAACATCAGATCGACGTACGTTGCCGTTTGGTCGAACTGCCCCTTCTGCGGGATGTCGTCGATCCACGTCCGAATGGCGACGCGCAACTCCTCGAAGCTCGCGCGCACCGAGCGCAGTTGCCCGCCGCCGGTGTGGCCGGCGAAGCGCAGGAAGTCCGGCAGGTCGCGTTCGTGGCTCAGCCCCTCCGTCAGTAGCCGCTCCAGAGCGCGGTCGCGGCCGCGGGCCAAGGCCAAGGGGTCAACGCGATGCGTCAGCGCGTGCCACGCTAGCCACGCGACCCGCACCGGCAGCGCTCGTTCGTGCCGCTCCAGGTAGCGCAAGAGCGCCGGCAACCGTTGAGCCGCTTCGGGCCGGCCGGCCAGCGCCACCGTCGCGGCGGCGACGGCACGCACATCCGCCGGCGTCGGCTTCTCCGCGACCAGTCGGCGGTCCAACTCGGCGATCGAGCCGCCCTCGACGGCGGCCCACTCGGCGGCCCACTCGGCCGGCGGGCCATCGGCCTCCCACAGCGCATTCGCCCACGCCAGTGCCGCCTCCGACGGGTGTCGAAGCGCCGCGTTGATGCGGGCCAACTCCGGCCACAGAGCCAGTCGCTCCGGCGCGTCGAGCGGACCGTCCACGGCCAGGAAGCGATCCTCGGCGGCGCGCAGGCGCTTCTCCAATTCGCCCGGCTCGACGACGGCAGGTGGCGGCAGTGGCGGCACGGCCGCGGGCTTCGGCCGCCGCGGCACACGGGATCCCGACGGTGCACCGCCTGGCTTCACAGACGCGACGCGTTGATTCGTCGTCGGCTTCGTCGCTTTCTCGGCCGGAACCGCCCGCGTCGGTACCGCAACGAGTTCCTCCCGACCGACGAACGGCGCGAAGTCGAACGTGGCGGCCCGCACCCAGGTTTCGAGGGCGTCGCGGTCGCGATCGAGGACGTACTCCACCCAGTCGCCGAGCGGCCGGAAGGCCTTCTCCGGCAGCGATTGCGCCGCGAACGTGTCGCCCTCGCGCGGGACGAGCCACGTCACCGCGTCGGGGTCCGGGGCGAGCAACTTGCGCACCGCGTCGCGACGCAGCGGTGGTCGCAATCGCCTGCCCACGGGCACGAACAAGTTGGACAGCTTCAGGTATGGCCGACATGCGAGCGCATCGAGGACCAGGACCGGCGGCCCGCCCTTGCCCGGCCGAGTGCGCAGCACCAGCACGCGCCGGCCATCGCTCTCGCCGACGGCAAACGCCAGCCGGGCCACGAGCCGTTCATCGGCGTCGCGGACGAGCGCATCGACCTTGTTCTCGTCGGCCCCGTCGATGACCCACAACTCCGGCGAGTCGTTCGCCGCACCGGCGGCAAAGCGCAGCGACACGGCGAGCTTGCCGGCCGGCGGTGCGTCCTCCCACGCGGTCGGCTCGCCGGGGACGGCGAACTCCAGCACGTCGTAAATGTCGCGCCAGGGGGCTTCATTGAGAGTAAGCCAATGCCCCATGTCGCCGCGAGCCGAGTCTTCGAGGCGAGCGGAAAGCGGCTGGCCGTTCGCGCTCGCCTCGAAGACTCGGTTCGCGGCGTCGCTGACCAAAGTCATCTGCCCGTCGGGCGCGCGCAGCAGCGACGCCAGCGTGTGCGCCCATCCGAGCTGTACCCAGACGCGCGGGGCACGCTCGACGTAGGCTCGCGGGGCACGTTCGCCGAGGCGGTCGGTCGCGCGCAATAACGAGTAGTATGGCGGGCCGATGACGCGCAACAGTGCCCGCCCGCCCGCCAGGAAGCGGACGTGCTGGCGGTCGTTGCCGAGCCGCAGCATCTCACCGACGAGCGGGCCCAAGTCGGCCGAGTCGTCCAGTTCGAACAGCACCGGCGTTTGGT
>CAZNSL010000222.1:3294-8036 GCA_964574975.1 uncultured Alcaligenaceae bacterium
ACATGGGCCGCGCGGCCCGCACATCGTGCGGCGGCAGCGCAGCCTTCACGGTCTGCACCAGCGCGTCGGGCGGCGGCGTGCCGCTCTCTACCCATCGGTCCAGCGGGTCGAGCAGGTCAACCATTGTGGGCACCGGCGTTTGGTCGGTCAGCGGTGGCGGCGACGGGTCGCGCTGGAGGGGTAGAGCGGCGAGCCAGTGCGGCACGTCGACCCCGCCGGTCGGCTCGGATTCGACTGCCTTGACGCCCAGCCGGCGCAATGCCGCCGCGACGCCGCGCGGGGCGTCGCCCGACGGAGCGACCCACGGCCGGCCGGCGTCGTCGCGGCCGACGCGAGCGGGCATCATCGCCCACGCTGGCGGCACCACACCAGCCGTCAGCGCAAGACGCAGGGCGTCGTCGTCGGGGAACAGGTACGTCACTGACTTTGCTCGGCGCTTTCCGCCTGCGGCAGCGGTTGCCCGACGGGCGTCTGTACCGCCTCGCCCTTCTGCTCCTCACGTTCGACGACCAACGTCCCGGCATCGCCGGCGTTCAGGACGCCGGCCCCGACGAGCTTCTCGACCAGCTTGCGGTGCAGGGTCTCGTGTTCGTGAGGCGTCAGGTCTTCCTCGCCGTCGAGGGAGACGATGATGTCGCGCTTGCCCGTGGCCGGGTCGCAGCGTAAGCGGATAGTCATCTCGGGCATCGCGGCCCCTCCGGGCGGGCAGACTGCTCATTGTAGCAGCGTCCGCTCGAAGGCGACGGTCACGCGGCCGCCAGGGCTTCGGCGGCTGCCGTTTCGGCGCGGTATAGGTCGGCGATTTGCACGGACAGCCGGCGCAGATGATCGGCCGTGGCGGCCGGGTCGAGCGGGAACGCCTTGCGGCAATCGACGCCCTGGGTGTGCAGCGTCGCCGTCTCGGCGGCGATCTTGGCGTCGGCCGTTTGCCCCTTGGCCGCGTACAGGGCGTCGCGCTTACGCAGGGCAGCCTTCGCCTTCTTGAATGCCGGTACTCGGTCCGGCAGCAGGTCGTTGGCGAGTGCGACCCATTGCTGGCCAAGGTTACGGTATGTCGCCGCAAGAGATGCGAGGCCGGATTCGTCGAGGAAGTCGGCGTAGAGCGTGCGGAACAAGTCGCCGCCGGTGCCGGACGTGGCGATGGAGTCGAAGGCGTCGCGCAGGGCATCGAACATCAGACCGCGGGCGAAGACGACGGGCCAACCTTCCTTGGCGTTCTTCGCATTGGCGATGCGGTCGGCCCACAGCGTCAGCCCCGGCAGGCTGAACGTCTTCATCCGGCCGGTCAGCAGTTCGCGGGCGCACTCAACCAGCGACGCCTTCACCGCCTCGCGCAGCTTCGTCGCGGTCGGTGGCTTCGCTGGGTCGACGGTGAGCGTACGGTTCTTGTGCGAACAGACGGCGTTGCGAGCGTCGGCCAGGTCCGCGAAGGCAATCGTCACCGGTACGGCCGAGCGGTCGGAGCCGGTGGCGATGCCCTTGGATTCGTCGGCGTCGAAGACGGCGAACTCGTGCATCCACAGATCGGCCGAGGTGGCGTTGGGCATGAACGGGAGCTTCGGCCGGCCACACCAAACGATCGCCGGGCGTCCGGCGTGTAACTCGTCGAGCAGGTTCGCCTGGGCCTTCTTCGGGGCGGCCGTCTCGGTGACGCAAAATTTGAGGCCGAGCCGGCCGAGCAAGCCCGCGTACCAATCGGCACCGGTGGCGTACGCCTTGTGCCGGCCGACGATGCTGACGCCGGAACCGGTGCCATGCCGCACGACCGACGGACAGAAGGAGTAGCCGGCCCCGATGCCACCAGCGAGACCGAAGACCATCGGTTCGGAGAGCGGCACGCCAGCGTGGGCAAGGACGTTACGGAACGCGGCCGAACTGGCGTAACGTCCGCCGGTGTGGGTGTAACCTCGGACGGGCATCGCTGGCGTCTCCGTGGATGTCCCTTCATCGAACCAGCTTGGCCGCGAACTTCTGCCGGAACTTCGCCACCTTCGGCGACACTACGGCCTGGCAGTACGGCTGGGTTGGATTGGCTCGGAAATAGCCCTGGTGGTAGTCCTCGGCCTTGAAGAACGTCGCGGCCGGTACGACCTCGGTGACGATCTTACCCGGCCAGATACCCGCGGCGTCGAGTTCGCTAACGAGCGCCTCGGCCGTGGCTTTCTGCTCCGGCGAGTGGGTGAAGATGGCGGAACGGTACTGCGTGCCGACGTCGTGGCCCTGGCGGTTCAGCGTGGTCGGGTCGTGCGTGGCGAAGAAGACTTCCAGCAGTTCCCCGTACGAGATGACGCCGGAGTCGAAGGTGACTTGCACGACCTCGGCGTGCCCGGTGGAGCCAGTGCAGACCTGCTTGTAAGTCGGGTCGGTCGCGGTGCCGCCGGCGTAGCCGGACTCGACCTTCTCGACGCCACGAAGTTGCTCGAAAACGGCCTCCAGACACCAGAAACAGCCGCCGCCGAGGGTTGCCAACTCGCTCGCCATGTCCCGACTCCTGCGCGATCCGGGCGACATTCCCATGATAGGATGCCGCCAGCGAGGATCGGGTCACAGCGCGTCAGCGCGCCGTTCCAGGTCGAGCAAGAACTGCTTGCGCCGCAGGCCGCCGCCGTAGCCGCCGAGGGCACCGCCCTTGTTGACGACGCGGTGACACGGGATCGCGATGGCGATGCGGTTGAGGCCGTTGGTGCGGCCCACAGCGCGCACGGCCTTCGGCACCCCGACGGCGCGAGCGATGTCCGCGTAGGAACGCACCTCGCCGTAAGGGATGGTGCGCAGCGCGTCCCACACGCGCCGCTGGAAGGGCGTGCCGGGGTAGACCAACGGTACCGTGAAGCACCGCAGCGTGCCGGCGAAGTATGCCGCCAGTTCTTCCTTGAGCCGGTCGAGGTGTCCGTTGCTACCGGGCACAACCGGCAGGCCGAACGCCTTTCGCACGGACGCGACTTGCGCCTCCAGCCGCTTCGGGTCGCTGAACTCCAGTAGACATACGCCCTCATCGGTTGCGCCGACGACGAGCGGGCCGAGCGGGCTGTCGAGCCACGCGAGGGATACGCATGCCGCGGCGCGGCCGTTGCCTGGGGCAACGCCGAAGGTGCGTGCGAAGGCATCGCGGAAGCCGCTGTGCGAGTCGTAGCCACTGGCGAACACTGCGTCGTCCACGGCCGCGCCGGCGCGAATCTTTTTGAGCGCCCCACTCATGCGCCGTGCCCGCGTGTACGCCTGGAACGTCATGCCGTACTGGCGGGTGAAGTAGCGCCGTACCGTGGCCGGGTCGACGCCGCGCTTCCGCAGATCGGCGTCGGTGATCCGCACGGCAGGGTCGCGCTCCACGTCGGCGATGAGTTCGGCCGCCCAGTCGGGCTGGTCGGCGACGGCCATCGGCCGGCAGCGTTTGCACGGCCGATAGCCCGCGGCCAGCGCCTCGCGCGCGGTGGCGAAGAATTCGACGTTCTGCGGCAGCGGTTTGCGGGCCGGGCAGGTCGGTCGGCAGAAAATGCCGGTAGTGCGAACGGCCACCAGGAACAAGCCGTTGTAGGCGGAGTCGCTGGCGAGGTAGGCTCGCCGCATCTCGGCAACCGGGGGAATTGCACTCATGTCCGAAGTCTATCGCCGGGCAGCGTTTCGCCGCCACCGATTTTCGGGCGCGGATATCCTCGCACGAGTTGCGACGACTACAATCTCAGCGACCACCCCCCCGTATTTCGTCGCGGTTCACAGCACCCTCACGGAGACTGCAACATGCGCAAGTCGTTCACCGCTCTGTCCGCCTTGGCCGTTGCCGGCCTGGTCGTCGCCCTAGCCGGCGGCGACACGCCGAAGGCCAACGAGGCCGACATCGGCATCCTCACGAAGGCCGTCAACGATTACGCCGCGGCACTGACCGCGGGCAACCTGCCCGCCATTGCTCAATGCTGGACCAACGATGCCGAGTTCACCGACGCAACCGGCACCACGCACAAGGGCCGTAAGGCCATCGGCGACTTGTTTGCACAGGCGCTGGAGAACACGAAGGGCACGAAGTACACGATTACGATCAAGTCGGCACGCTTCCCCGCGCCCGGGATCGCCATCACGGAAGCGGACGTGGTCAGCACCCTCGGTACGGAGTCCGACTCCGGCCGCGTCAGCGCTACCTGGGTCCGGGACAATGGCCGCTGGATGATCACCAGCGCCCGCGATCTGCCGGACGACACGCCGGCCAGTGCCACTGGCCCGAAGGCCGTGGCCGACCTGCAATGGCTGATCGGCGAGTGGGCCACCGAGGACAAGACCAACGCGATGAAGGTGACGGCCCGCTACGTCCTCGACAAGCACTTCATCCTCTTCGACTACGCCATACCGCAGGCCGACGGCACGACCGTCACGATCGCACAGATGCTCGGCTACGACCCGATGACGGAAATGCTGGCGTCGTGGACGTTCGACTCGCGCGGCGGCAACGGCTCGGGCGTCTGGGAGCGGACCGGCAACACCTGGACCGGTGAGGTCGAGGGCATCATGGCCGACGGCCGTTCCGGCACCGGCACGCTGAGGATCAAGTATCTCGACGAAAAGTCGTTCATGTACGAATCGGCCAACCGCGAGGTCGATGGCCAGCCGGTCGCCGACGCCTCGATCAAGTTCGTCAAAACCAAGTGAAGCCTCCACGGCACACTAACTCGGAGGCTTTCACAATGCGTAAGTACTTCATGTTGGTCGGCCTAGTGGCCGGCTTAATTGCCGCCGCCGACGTGTCCGGCTTC
>CAZNSL010000223.1:0-8026 GCA_964574975.1 uncultured Alcaligenaceae bacterium
CACGATCCGCGACGCCGAGCCACCTACGACAACTCCCCGAATGCGACTGCTTCAATGTGGTGGTCGCACTTGCGCACCTGGTGCCAGATCACGCCGCCGTCCGACACCAGCAGCCGCCCCTTCCACGTCGCACCAACGAACTTGCCGTTGCCGAATGCCGCGCACTGCGGAGCATCCTTGTTCGGCAGCCGCCGCCATGTTTTACCGTCGGCCGAGACGTACGTCGCACCAAGCCCGATTGCAACGAAGCGGTCGCCAGCCCAGACCACGGCGTTCAGGTGTTCGCCTTCCTCGCCGGTTTGCCGGTCGGTCCACGCGATGCCGTCGCGGCTCGTCATGCGCAGTCCGTGGAGTCCGACGCCAACGAATACACCGGCCCCGAACGCGATATCGACGAGCGTATCCGTGGCCCGGACGTTCGGCGTATCCTTCCAGACCAGCCCGTCCGCCGACGCGGCCCGGCGGCCGCGGTCGCCGACGGCGACGAACTTGCCGTTACCGAAGGCGAACCGGCGCAGAATCGTCTTGCCGGTGATGTTGCGGTAGTCGCCCCACGCCCGGCCATCGCGCGACGCGAGGACGAACGGCTCCGGCTCGCCGACCGTTCCGGGGTCGCCGCCGAGGGCGATGAAGGTACCACGCCCAAATCCCAGACCGCGGACGAAGCGTTTATACTTGCCATCGAGCGTCGTCGTCTGCCACGACTTGCCCTCGCGGGTCGAGGAGAACAGATTGGCACCGCCGAAGGTGCCTGCTGCGATGCCTACACCATTGCCGAACGCACAGGCTCGGTAGACCTCACCTTCCTTGCCGATCTGCTCCTCAGACCATGTATGTCCGTCGGGCGACGTGAGGCGGAGGCCGTTCTGACCGGCAGCGAGGAAAATGGATGACATCGCCCGTCTCACGCCAGACCGGCGAGCCGGCCGGTGCTGTCGCCGAAGCGTTCGGCCGGTACGCCCAACCTGTTGAGGAGATCGACGTACAGGTTAGCGACCGGTGTGTCGCGCTTGGCCGCGACATGCCGTCCCGGCTTGAGCGCGCCGCCGGCCTTACCGGCCAGCACGATCGGGTAGTCGCGCATGCCGTGTCCACCGTCGGCCATGTACGACGTGTACATCAGGACCGTGTTGTCGAGTAACGACGATCCGCCCTCGTCGATGACACGCATCTTCCGCACCGTCTCGGCGAAGAGCAACGTGTACCAGGCGTGAATCTGCCGGCATGCCTCGCGGGCAATCGGGTCGGCGTCCTCGACGCGGCCGGCGTTGCCCTGATGCTCGAGCGTGTGCCCGTGCCGCTCGTAGCCGACGGTGACCACGCCGGGAAACATCGCCTCGTCACTGCCGACGGCGAGCGTGGCAACGCGGGTCGTGTCGGTCTGGAACGCGAGGACGAACAGGTCGCTCATCAGCCGGATGTAGTCGGCGTGCCGTTCCGGGTCGTCGTGGACCGGTTTGGTGATCGACCAGATCGGGGCATCGGCGGCTGGAAGATCGTTCGGCAACGTCAGCTTGGACGGGCCGGGGTCGGCCGCGTCGAGGGCTTCGACGATCTGCCGCCGCTCGGCCGCGGCGATGCGCTTTTCGAGTGCGTGGACGGCGTTCAGGTACTCGTCGAGCCGCCGCCGGTCGGAGCCGCCGAGGGTACGGCGCAGGTCGTTCGCCTGCTCGCGCACGAGGTCGACGACCGCCCGCTCCGGCGTCTCCGACGTGCGAGCGCGCGTCGGTGGTGCAGGGTATGCTGCACGGCGCGACCAGTTGGGAACGACGGGCTTGCGACCGCGGAACATGCGGTCGAAGACGAGGCGCGGGTTCGCCTCAAACGGCACCTGCACGTCGCGCGCGCTGAACGAGAAGCGCGTCTCACCGTTGGTCAGTCCGAGTTCGAGCGACGGCAGGTAGGTCTCATCGCCGAGAACGCGGGCGGCCGCCTGATCGACGGAAACGCCTGCGACCATGCGGCCATCGACCTTTTTGACGAACGGCGCGCCGGTCAGGTGCAACAAAGCACACTGTTCGTGGTTGTTGAGGTTCTGCGCCTGCCCGTTGTGCGACAACCCGCTGACGACGAGGATGTCGTTCTTCACGCCTTCCAGCAGGCGGAGAATCGACGGCAACTTGCCGAGCGGGCCGACAACCTTCGGTTTCCACGACTCGATGACGGTGCCGCCCGCAGCCGTGACGATGCCGAATCGCAGCGGCGGCCGAACGGCCGGCGCGGCCGGGGCTAACTTCTCGATGAACGGGAGGCACAGCAGCGCGCCCGCCCCGCGAAGGACTTGGCGGCGGGTGACGAGCGGCAGGGACATGCTGATATGATAGCCTCGTTTTGCCGGCCGCGTAGCGCGGACGCTCACTCGCCGTTCGCATTCCGCCGATGCAACATGGGGAAGCTGGTTGCCACTCCGCGGACGAGAGCCGAATAGCGGTATCCGTTCTGCTTCATGGTGGCGATGATGGCGTTCACGGCCAAGTCGTCTGAATCCTGCAAGTGCCGTCCGAGAGCATAGCTCAACATCTGTGAAACGAGGTTGCGCACGAATTGGTCCTGCCGGCGTTTCAGTACACCCTTCAGGCCATCGAAGCCAACGAACGTCTCGCCACCCGGCAGTTTGCCACTGGCTTCAACTCCGCTGCGCCATCGACCGATAGCGTCGAACTCGTCGAGGCCGAATCCGAGCGGGTCGATCTTGCGGTGACAGCTGGCGCAGCTCGGCCTCAGCGCGTGCTGGTTCAGCAATTCGCGGAAGCTCTTAACCCGTCCCTTCGGCTGGTCCTCGATGCTACCCACGTCTGGCGGCGGCGGGGGCGGCGGTGTGCCGAAGATAACTTCCAGGACGTATTTGCCGCGCAGCGTCGGACTCGTGCGCGACGTGTGCGACGTGAGTGCCAGCACAGCGGCCATACCGAGCAACCCGCCGCGGTGATCGCTCGATGTGAGGCCGACGCGGCGGAACTCGGCCCCAGACACATCGCTCATACCGTAGTGAGCGGCCAGGTCGGCGTTGACGTAGGTGTAGTCGCAGTCGATCAGGTCGAGGACGCTCCGGTCCTCCGTGCGGAGTTTGTCGACAAATGTCCTGACCTCCCCGGCCATAGCCTCCTTGAGGTGCGGCGTGAACGTCGGAAAGAATTCCGTCGAAGGTCGTGCGTCCGGCAGTTTGCGCAGTTGCAACCAGCGGACTGCGAATTGGTCGGTCAGCGCTTGCGCCTTCGGGTCGGCGAGCATACGTGAGACCTGTCGCGAGTATTCGGCCGGATCGCTCAGCCGGCCGGCGTTGGCGACCGCGGACAGGGCCGCGTCCGGCATCGTCGCCCAAAGAAAGTACGACAGCCGGACGGCCAATTCGTGGTCGCTGACGCGATAGGCTTTCGCTCCGTGCGGCCGGTCGCGCTCGATGCGGTAGAGGAATTGCGGCGACACGAGTACCGCTTTGAGCGGCCAGCGAAGGGCAGCGGTGTGCGATTCCTGACGCTGCCGCCCAGAATCGTAGAGGCCGAGAAGCCTGTCGATCTCCGCGACGGTCGGCGGCCGGCGGTAGGCCCGGCGCGCGAAATGCTGGAGGGCTGTTCGAGCGGCGTCGCGGTCGGTTCCCGTACCGGCAAGTACGGCCCACCCGGCGCGGTCTGCGTAGATTGCATCGAGCGCGACATCGGCGGCCGCGAAGTACTTTTCCAGGAGAGCCGTCGGCAATGTCATCGCCTCGGCGAGGTTCTCGTAGGTCGCGGCCGCCGACTCATCCGGGAGACCTGCGGCCGCGGCGCGGGCGTCGATGGCCAACAGGTCGCGGACGGTACGTTCGTATTCGCTGCGGCTCAAACGACGGAGGACGGCTGGCCCGGGGTCGGGATTCGCGGGATCGCGCGCGGCGAGGGCTGTCCGGAGGAAAGCGACCATTTGCGCTCGCTGCACCGATCCGAGCGATTTCTCGCCGGCCGGCGGCATCTCCTGCGACTCGATCTGCTCAACAACGCGCCTCCACAACTGGCTCGCCTTCGAGACATCGATCGCGTTGCGGAAACCTGAAAGATCGACGCCGCCCTTGGGTTTGGACCCGGAATGACAGCGCAGACAATGGTCGGCTAGCCAGACACGCACGTCGTTCGCGTTGGGAACGTCGGCACCTGCGCGGCTGGTGAGTGCGAGGACGGCCAGGGTAAGCGGCATTCGCATCCCTATTAGTGTAGGTCACGACTGTGTGGGGCGTGCCCGCCGAATAAGTCGGCCTTCCCGCGGCCGGGTGAATTTGGCATTATGCCGCCTCGCGGCTAGCGGTTGCGCGCCGCAGCGTGGTTCATGGACGGACCCCCGGTGATGGCCGCACGGATCGCACTCTCGCGCCGCACAGCGGCCAACGCCTTTGTCGCCCTCCTCGTGGCGGCGCTCGCGGGCCACGTCGGCTATACCTATTTCGGCCGCAACTGGCGCGAGGTGCTGCCCGGCCGCGTCTACCGCTGCGCCCAAATGTCGCCCGACACGCTCCACGACACGATCGCCAACCACGGTATCAAGACCGTCGTCAACTTGCGCGGCTGCTGCCAGTACGCCGACTGGTATCTCAACGAGAGCCGGGTCACCCACAACTGCGACATCTCGCAGGAAGACATCACGCTGTCGGCCGTCCGCCTGCCGTCGCCCGACGAAATCCGCCGGCTCGTTGAAGTCATCGAGCACACTGACTACCCGATACTGATCCATTGCCGGCAAGGCATCGACCGCACGGGGCTGGTCGCCGCCCTGATCGTCCTGCTGCAGACCGACGCGACGGTCGCCGAAGCCCGCGAACAACTCGGCCTGCGTTACGGTCACGTCGCACTTGGCCCGACGCAACACATGCGCCGGTTCTTCGACCTGTATGAAGAGTGGTTGGCGCGGACCGGCCAGGCGCACACGCGGGAAACCGCCCGCCTGTGGGCGACCGAGGGCTATTGCCCCGCGCAGTGTCGCGGCCGGCTCGACGTCCTCGACGCACCGGCGCAGGTGCCGCTCAACGAACCGTTCGGACTGACCGTGCGTGCGACTAACACCTCCGACGAGCCGTGGGAGTTCCAACCCGGAACCTATTCGGGCGTCTGCCTCAAGGCGTTGATGTTCGACCCCGATATCAAGTTGCTCCACATCCGCCACGCCGGGCAGTTCCGCGCGACGATACCGCCCGGCGAGTCGGTGACTCTGACGCTAGCGCTCGGCCCGCTCACGCGACCGGGCTGCCACATCCTGTCCGCAGACATGGTGGCCCCGCGCGGTTGGGCGTTCGCGCAGTTCGGCTGCGAGCCGCTGCAACTCGAAATACATGCGGTCGAGAGTTTGCCGCCGCAGACGGGCGGAACCGGAGGCGGCGAATGAAGCACCTCCTCCGGTTCTTCATCAGCGCCGTCATTCTCGGCATCCTCGCCCTGCGGATGGACTGGCCGCACATCGCTGAGACCTTCCGCGGCCTGCGCTGGGCCGACTGGTGGACGGCAGTCGCCGTCTTCCTGGCGGCGCAGGTCGTCAGCGCACTGCGCTGGAGATTACTGGCGAAGCCACTCGGCTTCACGCAGCCGGCGCGGGCATTCGTCGGCTACTACTACGTTGGCATGTTCTTCAACCTGCTCTTACCGACCTCGATCGGCGGCGACGCCGTGCGCGCCGTGTACGTCAATGCCGGCAGCGGCCGACGCTCGCTGGCGGTCTTGAGCGTTGTCCTCGATCGCCTGAACGGCCTCACCGTGCTGCTGATGTTGGCGTGCGTCGCAGCAGCAGCTTGCCCAATCTCCCTGCCGCTGTGGCTCAAGCTTGCCGTCGCCGGGTGCGCGATTGGAGCGGTTGGTGGCGGCACGGCGCTCTTGGCCGGGACGAAGGTACTCGCACAGTTCGACAGGATGCGCAATGTCGCCGCCGCGATCCAAAAAACTCCCGTTCTGTATCGGGGTCACGGCGCTTTGATCGCCGGCTCGACGCTTCTTTCGGTCGTTGTGCAACTGGCCGGCGTCGTTCAGGTTGCCTTGCTGGGGCGCGCCCTCGGCCTCGCCGTGCCACTCGCCATGTACGGCGTTGCCGTGCCGATGGTTGCCCTCATGACCCTGCTGCCGATCAGCCTGAACGGCGTGGGCGTGCGCGAGGCGGGCATGATGGTGTTTCTCGGCGCGGTCGGCGTGCCTGCGGGGCCGGCCGTGGCGGTGGCATTTCTGTGGTTCTGCGTGCAGACGATCGGGGGCGTGGTTGGAGCAGGGCTGTACCTGTTTGGCCGGTTCCCGCGCCCGGAGGTGCGGCATGACGCTGCTGTCGGTAATCGTCCCGATGAAGGACGAGAGGGACAATGTCGGGACGTTGCTTGAGCGGCTTGCGGCGGCGCTGGCCCCCACGCGCCTCGACTACGAACTCGTGTTCGTCGACGACGGTTCCTCTGACGACACCTTCGAACTGCTCGACGCCGCGGCCGCCCGCGACCCGCGCGTCAAGGTCGTGCGCCTGCGCCGCAATTACGGCCAGACAGCCGCCCTGCAAGCGGGCATCGACTGGTCGCGCGGCGACATTCTCGTGACTATGGACGGCGATCTTCAGAACGACCCGGAGGACATCCCGCGGCTGCTCTCCAAGCTGCACGAAGGCTACGATGTGTGCCTGGGCCTGCGCGCAAATCGGCAGGACGCCTTGCTCATCCGCAAGGTGCCGAGCCTGGCGGCGAACTGGCTGATCCGCAAGGTGACGAACGTGCCGTTCCGCGACTTTGGTTGCACGCTGCGGGCGATGCGCCGCGACGTGGCCGAATCGCTCCCGCTCTACGGCGAGATGCACCGCTTCGTCCCGGCTCTCGCACTGCAACACGGGGCACGGATCGCGCAGATTCCCGTGCGACATCACCCTCGCCGCGCTGGCGTCACCAAGTACAACCTGACGCGCACCATCCGCGTCTTCCTCGACCTGATTACGGTCAAGTTCCTCTCCGGCTATCTGACGCGGCCGATGCACTTCCTGGGAACCGTCGGGCTAACTCTCATGGCTTGCGGCGGGCTGAGTCTCGCAACGACCGTGGCTATGAAGTGGCTGCGCGGCGTCTACATGACCGGCAACCCGTTCTTGCTGTTGAGCGTGATGCTGGAGTTGATGGGGATGCAGTTCATCCTGATGGGACTACTCGGCGAAGTGCTTTCGCGGACGTACTTCGAGAGCCAAGGCAAGTCGCCGTACAGCGTGCGGACCACGCGCAACTGCGACGTTAGCACGAAGCGCGCGGCATAAGCCCGACGCGCCAGCGAGGGATAGGGTGTCGATTTAGGCTTCGGACTCTCCGCCCTCAGCTGCCTGCTCCGGCCGTAACTTCTTGTTCACCGCCTCGAGGAGCCGCTCCATGGCGAACGGCTTTCGAATGTAGTCGATGACGCCGAGGTACTCCGCGTAGGCCTTGTGGCGACTGCCCTCGTTGGCCGTGATCATGATGATCGGCGGAGCGTCGGGTTTGCCCTTGAAGTGTTCCAGCACCGGGTAGCCGCCCATGCGCGGCATCATCATGTCGAGGATGACGAGGTCGGGCCGCTGGTTGTAGACCTGCTGCTTGCCCTGGTGGCCGTCGCGGGCCTGGATGACGCGGTGGCCCTGCCGCTCGAGGACGACCCGCAGCCCGTCGCTGAGCTCGAGGTCGTCATCGACGATCAGGATGAGTTTCTGTTCGGCCATGTGCGCGGCCCTCACTCCGGCGATATCGGTACGCGGGAATGATAGCAGGTTGACGGAGTTGTCACAACATTCGGAAGGATGCATTCGGAAGGATGAAGGATGAAGGATGAAGGATGAATCCGGAAACCGTACAACAGCGTCACCTGACCCCCGGTGCCGGAGGGAGACCGATGACCACACGCCGAGCGCTGCTCCTTCTTTTGCTGATTTCATCCTTCATCCTTCATCCTTCATCGTTCGCAAAAGCGCCGCCCAAGATGAAGTTCAACGAGGTGCGCGAGATCGCCCCGGGCGTGTTCTTTCGCTACTCGTCGATCAGCGCCACCGACCAGTCGGTCGTCTTCGGCGGCAGCAACCACCTATG
>CAZNSL010000224.1:0-7938 GCA_964574975.1 uncultured Alcaligenaceae bacterium
CCCCCGTTCCGGCGGCCGTCGTTGTAGACGTTGAAGTTAAGGCCGCTCAGCCCATTTTCGAAGCATCGCCACCGCCCGTCGCGACCAAGGCACTGACTCGCTCGATCGACTGGAGCTCCCTGTTGGCCTGCGGCTGGCTAGCCGGATCAGCCTTCGTCGTCATAGCCTGCGCGGCTCGCATCCTGGCATTCGCACGAGTCGTCCGGCACGCGCGCCCCGCCACGGCCGGCTGGCAGCGAACGTCCGACGCCATCGCCCGGCGGCTCGGTCTGTGGCGGCGGCCGCGCGTGGCCGTCGTGCCAGGGGCGGTGTCGCCGCTCGTCTGGGCAGGGTTCGGCCCGGCGATCGTCCTCGTCCCGCAGGGGTTGGTCGATTCGCTGAATGGCAGCCGACGTGCCGCGATCCTGGCACACGAACTGGCCCACCTTCGCCGCGGCGATCACATCGTCCGCTGGCTGGAGGTGGTCGTGACCGCAACAGCGTGGTGGAATCCGATAGTCTGGTGGGCGCGGCGCGAGCTGCGCGAGTGCGAAGAACAATGCTGCGATGCGTGGGTCGTTTGGGCGCTGCCGGCCGCACGCCGGGCCTACGCGGACGCACTGGTCGATACGGTCGATTTCCTCAACGACGCCCGCCCCGCACTGCCGCCGTTGGCCAGCGGGGTCGGCGCAGTCCGCGACCTCCGAAGGAGAATTACCATGATCCTGCGCGACAATGTGCCGCGGCGGTTGACCCGCCTCGGCCTCGTGGCCGGCCTGGCCCTCGGCCTGGTGGCCGTGGCGGTCACGCCCGGCCGCGGCGACGACGAACCGGAACAACCTCCGCCACCGAAGCGCGACGGGCGCGGCGACCAACCACCGCGCGACAACGACCGCCACGACGCCGAGCGCGGCCGCGAGCGCCGGCCAGTCGATCCCGAAAAAGCCCGCCAGGCCAATGCCATCCGCGACGAACTGCGCGCGATGCGCGAGAAGATGCAAGCGATGGAAGAGAAGCTGGCCGACCTCGAAGGCCGGCCGCGACGGCCGCGTGAGGATAACATACGCCGTGAGGCGACCCGTCGCGAATTCGAGCGGGCCGGCCCAAACCCGCCGAAGGACGCCGAGCGGCGCATCGACGAACGCCGGCTCGAAGAGCGCCGCCGCGATCCGGTGCCGCCCCCGAAGGAATTCGACCGCCGTCCAGGTGCCGGGCCACGACCCGGTGGCGATCGTCTGTCGGACCTGGAGCGCGAGCTACAGATGCTGCGCCGCGAACTCGCCGAGCTGCGCCGCGAGCTGCGTCATCCGGAGGGTCACGACCCGCAGCGCCAGCCCCAACCGCCTCGACTACCCCAACCGCCCAGCCCACCGACGCCGCCCACGCCCGAAGAGAAATGACAGTAACCCTTCTCTATCCTGCTACGGGAGCGGGCGGAAGTCCCACCAAGCCGGGAGACTTCCGCCCGCTCCCGTAGCGTCGTCGCATATACACGGCAAACCCTCAGCTTTTTCCGGCCAGCTAGTTGACACCATTTCCCAACGCCGTTACCATCTTCTACGTCCTACGACGCACAACGACACTTGTTTGGATCGCGGGGATCGGCCGTTGCTCTCGACCGACAACACCGCGACTGCACCACACGACCTCGCTCCCTCGTTGCCTGCGGCATGTCTCCCCGCCGGCCGTTACTAGCCACCTGTGCCGAGACCTCCGACTTCGACCGTCGAGTTGGTCGGCCGCCCCGATTCGTAGAATGCATCCCGGAGGCCAGCGTGCCCATCCTGTCCGCCGAACCCGACCGCTTCCCCACCGACCTCTTCGAGTCGAACGACGCCGACGGAGGGGGCCATGTTCGCATGTGGTGGGTACTGCACACCAAGCCGCGACAAGAGAAGAGCCTCGCGCGTCACCTGCACGCTGCCAGCGTGCCATTCTTTTTGCCGACCGTCACGCGCCGCGCTCGCGTCCGCAGCCGGGTACTGACCTCGCGCCTGCCGTTGTTCACCGGCTACGTCTTCCTGCACGCGGACGCATCCGGCCGTTTGACTGCACTCACCTCCAACCGCGTCGCCCGCTGTCTTGAGGTGCCGGACCAGCAACGGTTTTGGCGCGACCTCCGTCAAGTCGAACGACTTCTGTCGTCCGGTGCCCCGGTCACGCCCGAGGAACGGCTCGAAGTCGGGTCGCCCGTCGAGATCACCAGCGGTCCACTCGCCGGCCTGAGCGGCGTCATCGTGCGCACGGCGACCGGCCGCCGCTTCGTCGTCCGCGTCGACTTCATCCAACAGGGCGCGTCGGTCCTGATCGACGACTTCGCCCTCGTCCCCATCGACGACGGTCGTACGGCGATGCGTTGAACCGCCCCGGTTCGCCCGGTAGAAAGTGACTGTAATGAATCCGATCCCGCGAATTCTGACGCTGTTCGTTACGTCCTTCGTCCTGTGCCTCATCGTCACCTACGTCGTCCGCGCCGTGGCACTGCGCTGGGGGTTAGTGGATCGCCCCGACGGCCGGCGCAAGGTCCACCCCAAACCCATCCCCGTCGCTGGCGGACTGGCCGTTCTCCTAGCGAGCGTGGGCGTCCTGTCGGTAATGCTCTACCTATCCGACAACATCGGCTATGCGCTTGGGGATCGCGGGTGGAAGTTCGTCGGGCTAGCCCTCGCGGCCGCCGTCGTTGCCGTCGTCGGCGTCGTCGATGACTTCCGCGGTCTGCGGGGGCGGTACAAACTATTCGGCCAACTCATCGCGGTCGCCATCGTCATCGGCTGCGGCGTCGAGATCCGCAGCCTGCAACTGTTCGGCGTTAAGTGGGACCTCGGCCCGCTCGCATGGCCAGTCACGGCCTTCTGGTTGCTCGGCGCAATCAACTCGTTGAACCTGATCGACGGCATGGACGGTCTGTTGGGGAGCATCGGCTGCATCGTCTGCGCGGCGATCGCTGCCATGGCGTTCATGAACGGCGCGATCGCCGTGGCGTACCTCGCCGCCGCGGTCAGCGGCGCGCTGTTGGGTTTCCTGTTCTTCAACTTCCCACCTGCGTCCATCTTCTTGGGCGACTGCGGCAGTATGCTGATCGGTCTGGTCATCGGCGTGATGTCGATCGAGGCGTCCTTGAAGGGACCGGCCGTCGTTGCCCTGGGTGCCCCGATGGCGCTGATGATCATCCCGATCGTGGACACGTCGGCGGCCATCGTGCGGCGAAAACTCACCGGCCGCAGCATCTACACGACCGACCGCGGCCACTTGCATCACGTCCTCCTCGGCCGGGGCATGTCCAACCGCGGTATCCTGCTGCTGGTCGCCGGGTTGTGCGTCGTGGCTAGCGCCGGGGCACTGGCGAGCCAGCACAAAAACAACGAGTTCTACTCCGTCGTCTCCGTCCTGGTCGTTGTCACTGTTCTTTTCGTCTCGCGTTTGTTCGGCCACGCCGAGTTCCTATTGGTCAAGGAGCGGCTGTTGTCGGGATTTTTCGCCCTTCGGCACGGCAAAGACAACGGCCGGGTCCACGCGATGGAGGTGCGGCTGCAAGGCTCGGCCGACTGGAACGAACTCTGGCGCAACGTGACCGAATCGGCCGAGCAGCTTCAACTCAATGCCGTCTGCCTCGACGTTAACGCCCCGGCACTGCACGAGGGCTACCACGCCCGCTGGGGCCGCGTCGAGCCGGATTCCGAAAACCCAGCTGACTGGCGGGCAACGTTTCCGCTGGCGGCTAATGGCGCGGTCGTCGGCCGGCTGGAGGTCGCCGCGCGACGCGATGCCGACCCGGTGTGGGAGAAGGTTGCGCTGGTCGGCAAGCTCATTGAGGAGATCGAATCGGCACTAGCCGGCTTGACCTCGCCGTCCGCCGCCCGTAATCTGGTAGCTGAATCTTCGGCCGCGATAGCCGGCCTCGAACGCGTCACGACCGCTTGAGCCGCCCCATCGGCGGTCCCAACCCAATGCGCGACCCGAACGGACTCGGGGCGACCTTATGGTCGCCCCGACCCATTTAGACGAAGCAATCCAACTGCGACGACCCCAGCGACGCTGCCCTAGAAAGGAACGCTGCCGTGTCCAACCCCTCCGACGTAACCGAACTCGACCAGCAGGAAGCGGCGGCGAACCGCGCTGGGCCGAGCCTGGTGCAGGTGGCCTGGCAGCGCAAGTCGCTGGTAATCCTGGGACTCATGCTCGGCCTGGTACTGGGCACCCTGTACTATGCCCAGCGCGAAAAGGTCTACCAATCGTTCTCGCAAATGCTGGTCGTCAAGAAGACGGCCGACTCCGGCTTGTCTCTGGGCGGTAGTACCCAGAATGTCGGCTACATGGAAGACTACATGTCGACCCAGTCGATCATCATTCGCAGCCCCGAAATCCTCATGCGAGCCCTCAAGCTGCCGATCCTCCAGGACATGAAGTCGTTTACGGACGAACATCCCGACGACCGGGTTTTTGCTATCCGCGAGAACCTGGCAATCGTCCGCGACAACAAGGATTCGCTCGTCGGCGCATCCAGCAACGTCCTCCAACTCTCGTTCAAAGGACCGAATAGCGACGATTGTCGAAAAGTCCTCCAAGCCATCATCGACAGCTATCAGAACTTCCTGAATGAGACCTACCGTAACGTCAGCGAGAAGACGCTCGAACTCATCACTCAGGCCCGAGAAATCCTCCGCGGCCAGCTCGAGCAGGACGAGCAGAAGTTTGCCGAGTTCCGCAAGGCGAACCCGATCCTACTGTTCAAGACCCCGGCTGGCGGCAACATGTACTCCGAGCGACTGTCCAAGGTCGAGACGAAGCGGGCCGAGTACCGTCTCGATAAGGCCGAACTGGAGGAGAAACTCAGCCAAGTCGAGAAGGCCTACAAGGAAGGGGGCAAGTCGGCCGCAATGGATAAGATTGCCGTGATCGGTCTGACCAGCCGTGCGGTCGACAACGTGGGCAAGTATGAGGAGGAAGTCCTCAAGCTCCAACTTCTGAAAAAGAAGGCTTCGGCGCAGTACGGGGCGAGCCACCCGACCATCAAGGAACTCGACGAACAGATCGAACTCTACCGGACATTGTCCGGTGGCAACTTCGGCGGCATTCTCGAAAAGGACGGCCCGTCGCCCGTCGGCCCCGTCGATACGCCGACCAAGGTCATGAAGATGCTCAAGGACAAGATCGACGGCCTTGAAATGATGGGCCGCACGCTCGACACCATGTTCGATCAGGACAAGAACCAGGCCCGCGAGATCCAGAACTACGAGGTCGAGGAGGACCGGCACAAGGCGCGGGTCACAGCCACGCGCGAGCTATTGGCAACCATCGTCAAGCGCCTCAACGAGATCAACCTCGTCAAAGACTTCGGCGGCTACGAGGCCAAGGTCCTCGCCCCACCGGGGCCGGGCCGCAAGGTACTGCCCAACGGCTACACCGTGTTTCCGATTGCCACCATCGGCGGCCTGTTGGCCGGGCTGTGCCTGGCTTACCTGGCCGAGCTGTCGGACAAGAGCTTCCGAACTCCAGCGGAAATCCGTCGCCGTCTTGGCCTGCCAGTCATCGGCCACATCCCGTACTTCGCGGCCGACGAAAAGGCGCAGAAGGCCATCACTGCCGGCGAGGCAGCCATCGACCCGATGATCTGTACGCACTACTCATCGAACTCGGTCAGTTCCGAGGCGTACCGCAGCGTCCGCACTGCCCTGTACTTCAACACGCAGGGTATCGGTCACCAGGTCATCCAGGTGACCAGTCCGAACATGGCCGACGGCAAGTCCACGCTTGCCGCCAACCTCGCGGTGTCGATCGCGCAGTCGGGCAAGAAGACGATCATCATCGACGCCGACTGTCGCCGGCCGCGCATCCATAAAGTCTTCGCCGTCCCCCACGACACCGGGCTGGCGTCGGTGATCGCCGGACAGGCCGACCTGACCTCGGCGATCAAGCCCACGGCGATTCCCAACCTGTCGGTCTTGCCGTGCGGCCCACGGCCGGCCAATCCCGCCGAGTTGCTCACCTCACCGCGGTTCAAGGAACTTCTCGATATCATCCGCGCCCAGTACGACTACGTGATCGTGGACACGCCGCCGCTTTTGGTCGTGACGGATCCGTGCGTTGTCGCCCCGCGCGTGGACGGCGTGGTACTCGCCATCCGCGTGACCAAGAACGGCCGACCGTTCGCCGAGCGAGCCAAGGAAATCCTGACCTCGCTTGGAGCCAATTGCCTCGGCGTGGTCGTCAACGGTCTCGGCGGCCAGGCCGGCGGCGGCCGATACGGCTACGGGTACGACTCGTACAACTACGGCTACGGGTACACGTACCGATACAGTTACACCTACACCGATGACTACACGGACGATAAGGCATCGAGCTACTACACGGCCCCGGACAATCCCGACATGCCGCAGTCGCCGCCGCCGGCCGGTTGATACATTCCTGCGTATTGCAAAGCGTAAGTTGCAGATTGTTCGTGGTGAGGTAAGTCCAAGGACCTGCCTTACCACGAGTAATCTGCAACTTGCACTTTGCGAATCGCAATCGAGATCGTTCTCATGATGCCGCCCCTGGCCGACACGCACTGCCACCTGCTCGCCGGCCTCGACGACGGACCGCGCAAGCCGGAAGACGCCGTCGCCATGTGCAAGAAAGCGTACGCCCAGGGCGTACGCTACTCTGTCGCCCTCGCGCACCAGAACGACGAGTATCCGCTCAACACGCCGGATCGCATCCGCCAGGCGTTCGGGCTGTTGGAAGCCGACCTGCGCGCCGCCGACCTGCCGTACAACGTGGTCGTTTGCTCGGAGGTGATGGTTCGTCCGGACATGCTCGACGCCTACGACCGCGGCGAACTTCTGACCGTTGGCGACCACGGCAAGTACATCCTGTTGGAGATGCCGCACGGGCTATGTGTCGAATTGGGGTGGATCGTCGAGCGGTTCGTCGCCAAAGGCGTCCGGCCAATCCTCGCCCACGCCGAACGGTCGCCGGAACTCCTGGAGGACACGGAAGCCGTCGAAAAACTGATCCGTCAGGGCTGCGTCATTCAGGTCTCGACGCGGAGCATCACGCACCCGTCGAGCGGCGCGGAGGCTCGGACGCTCAAGGATTGGTTCCGCCGCGGTGTAGCCCACGTCCTCGGTTCGGACGGCCACTCGCTACGACGCCGGCCACCGGACATGGCGGACGCTTACCGCGTGGTCCGCGGCTGGGCCGGCCAGCCGACGGCCGACCGAGTGGCAAGCATCTTCGGCATGGCGGTGCTGCACGGCCTGCCACTGAACCTACCGCCGGTCGAGCCGCCGCGAAGTTGGCTGAGATTCTGGTGATCGGTGATCGGAGGCCGGGTGATCGGTGATCGGTGATCGATGAAAGACAGGAACCCCGGCGAGCAACGATGCTCTTCCGGGGTTCCTGTCTTTCACCGATCACCGATCACCGATCACCCTGCCTCCGATCACCGATCGCCCGGCTACGGGATGATCGGGTTGGTAGCCATGAACAGGTCGCGCTGGCGAACCAGCGTGCCGAAGATGTTCAGGCGGAACGTCGCGTTGGCGTAGCGCGTGAACGACTCAGCCGGCGTCTCTTGCAGCACGAGGAAGTCGCCGGGCTTGATCAGCACCCGCTCGCGTGGGTCCTGGGCCGCCCGGTTCAGGTCCACGCGGATCACGATCTGGCCGCAGTTCGGCGTCTTGCGGATGATCGTGACCAGACTCGGCGACGGGTTGCCGATACCGGCACTGTAGATGTTGCCGCCCAGGTTGTTGAAGTTCTGAGCACCGTTGAACAGTGGGCCACGGGCCTGAGTGACTGCCTCAAGCACGTCGAGGTCGTAGTCGCGCGGCAGGATGAACTCGCCCACGGGTAGCAGGCCACCGGTGTAGTACAGTTCCGTTTCGCGCGACTCGATGGACACGATGTCGCCCTTCCGCAAGACGGTGTCCTCTGGCTTGAACGGCAGGGTATCGTCTGGTCGCATGCGCAGTGGGA
>CAZNSL010000225.1:0-7938 GCA_964574975.1 uncultured Alcaligenaceae bacterium
TCGATCCTTCGGGGTCGTTTCGGATTTGCGATTTCGGATTTTGACTTCCTCTTGCCCCGCTTCCCGCCGCACGCTATGACCCCCGGCCATGTGGGCCGTCGGTCGGCCCAGGCGTTCACGGCACGAGGGCGAGGCAAGATGCGAAACCGGGGTAACGTCACGCGGGCCGCGGCGCTGGGCATGGTCGGCTCGGCCGCGCTGGGCTTCTGGCTGGGCCGCGGCGGCCCGCAACAAGCCGCGTTCGCCGAACCGCCGACGACGCCCGCCGCGCCGGCCGCAACCCCGCCGTCGGACTACTCGCAGCGCGTCGTTGCCTACATCAACGGCAACACGCCGATCACCCGCGAAGACCTCGGCGAGTACCTGATCGCGCGCCAGGGCGTCGACAAGCTCGAACTGCTGGTCAACAAGAAGATCATCGAGGTGGCCGCCCAGAAGGCGGGCATCGAAGTGACCGCTGCCGAGATCGACGCGGCCATCGACCGCGACCTCGGCGTCATGGGCAACGTCAAGCGTGGCGAGTTCATCGCCCGCATCCTGAAGCAGTACGGCAAGACGCTGTACGAGTGGAAGGAGGACGTGATCCGCCCGCGGCTGATGCTCGAAAAGATGGTTAAGGCGCAGATCAAGGTGACGGACGACGACTTGCAGAAGGCGTTCCAGGCGCAGTACGGGCCGAAGGTCGAGTGCCGCATCATCATCTGGCCGAAGGGCGAGGAGAAGATCGCGCTCAACGCCTACGACAAGATTCGGGCCAGCGAGGAGGGCTTCAACGAGGCCGCCTGCAAACAGGCGATCGGGCACCTGGCGGCCGTCGGTGGCCGCATCCAGCCGATCGCTCGGCACGCCGGCGTCCACCCGGAGGTCGAGCAGCAGGCGTTCACGCTCAAGCCGGGCGACCTCAGCCGACTGATCACGACACCGGAAGGAACCGTCTGCATCAAGGTGGACCGCCCGGTCCCGGCCGACGAGAAGACCAAGTTCGACGACGTGCGCAAGGACCTGGAAAAGCACTGCTTCGACGCAAAGGTGACGAAGGAGATTCCGGAGATCATGAAGCGGCTGCGCGACGAAGCGAAGCCGGTGTTCATCCTCCGGCGGCCGCAGACGCAGCAGGAGCTAGAGCGGGAAGTGCAGGCCGAACTAATGCAGACGGGCGGCATCCAAAAACGGCCGTAAGCGCCTTCGTTAAGCGACGCTTCGCAGAAGCGTTCTTCGCACTGGAAGAACGCTTCTGCGAAGCGTCGCTAAACGGGGTCACTTCAACTTGTCGATTCCCTTCACCACGTCGTCGATCTTCGCGTCGGTCAACTCGCCGGTGCGGAACGCGAAGTTCGCTACCACCTTCTGCTTCACGAACAGCAGCACCGTCACGTCGGCGTCGCGGGCCAGCCGGTAGCTCGGCGGGCCGACCGGATCCTCGAACGCGCCCAACGGCATCGCCCGGACCGCGTGCTTGCGGCCCCACGCAACCAGGTTCGCCTCGGTATCGGTCTGCTTCGCATCGGCCAACAGCGTCAGCCAGCCGCGCAGTTCCGGCACCTTCGCATCGGCGACGGCCTGGTCGATCTTGGCCGTCAGCTTACCGAGCGGGTCGGAGAGGCTGCGGGCGAAGACGATCGCCGCCGGCTTGTCGGCCGTCTCGCAGACGTAGCAGGTCGCGGTGCCGCGCTGCGGCCCGGTGGCGACCTGGAACGAGTACGGCCCCGGCCGCTGCCCCGGCTTCAAGCCGGAGACGCATGGGTTCTCGTCGGCTAAAGCCGGCACGGCCAGGAGGAGGAGAGTGGCAAGAGCACGCATGGTGGTGGCCTCGGGGGTGTGTGGTATCAGTGTACCGCGCCGGATAGGGTCGAGTCGAGTCGATCGACGGGCCGATAACGATTGCGACGGCTCGCGGATGGGCCGCCAGGCTGGCGAGCCTTTCGCCGCTGTCACAGCCTGCCGAGGTTCGGCGTCCCCGCGACGCCGCACGCGCTGGGACGGCCATGTTCACCCTCGGACTGCTGCTCGGCACATTCGCCGCCGCGGACCCTGCGCCGGAGCGTTGGCCGCTCATGCGCGAGCTACAGGGCACCTACCCCGGCTGGCTGCTCGACGGCAACCGCCTTTCCGTCAGCGGTTGGGTCGAGGCCAACGTCACCGCCAGCAGCGACGCCCACGACCAACTGCCGATGGGCTTCAACTACCGCGCCAACGAGGCCCACGTCCAGCAAGCCTGGCTGCGCTTCGAACGCTCCGTTGTCGCCAGCGGGACCACAAAGCCGACCTTCGGCTTCCGCGTCGATACGTTCGCGGGGATCGACTACCGCTTCACGCTCGCCCGCGGCCTGTTCGACTCGCAACTCACCGACAACCAGGGCGAGCCGGCCACCTACGGCGTCGATCCGGTGCAGTTCTACACCGAGGCGTACCTGCCGACGGTGGCTCGCGGACTCGACGTGAAGCTCGGCCGCTTCTTCGCGCTCTTCGGCGTCGAGAGCATCGACACGACGCAGAACGCGCTCGCCTCGCACGCCTACACGTTCATCTACAACCCGTTCACGCACACCGGGGCCGTCGCCGCGCTGAAGCTGACCGATGCCTGGACGGTGCAAGCCGGTCTGACAACGGGCAGCGACGTGTTCCTCGACGCGGCGGCCGCGCCGACCTTCATCGGCGGCGCGAAATGGGTGCCGCCCGACGGCCGCGACAGCGTGGCCGTCTTCGCGGTCCTCGGCCCCGGCCGGTTCGACGCCGCGGAGAACTTCAACAACCTGCAAGTGTTCGACCTCGTGTACACCCACAAGTTCGACGACCGACTGACGTACACCCTCGACGCTCTGTTCGCGTTCCAGGCCGACGTACCCGACCTCGGCACGATCACCGAGTACGGCATCGTCCAATACCTGACGTGCCAACTCGCCGCGCAGTTGAGTGCCTCGGGGCGGCTGGAGTTCTTCGACGACGTGCAGGGCCAGCGCACCGGCTCCGCCGGCCTGTACACGGCGGCGACAGCCGGGCTGACGTATCGGCCGTGCAAGGAGCTGACCCTAAGGCCGGAACTGCGGTTCGACTACAACCGCGAGTCGCGCCCCTTCGAGGGCAAGCACGGCCTGGTCACGGCCGCGCTCGACGCTGTCGTCCGGTATTGAGCCCGATGCGCCAGCGAGGGAGGGTACTCTCCCTCGCTGGCGCATCGGGCTCACAGGAGACGTTCGATGAATACCTTGTTTGCCTCCCTGCTGTTCCTCGCCGCCGACGACCCGGTCGCCACCATTACCCTTGGCCCGCGGGCGGCGCAGGGCGTGCCGTCGCGCGTCGGCTTCACGCACACCGGCGGCGGCAACATCGACGTCCAGCAACCGACGCCGGACGTGCTGATCGTCACCGTGACCGGCGTGGCCGTGGCCGGCGGGCACCCATGCAAGGATTCCGTCGCCACACTGATGTTCGACCTGTCGCAGGACTTCGAGGTGACGTTCGCGAAGGAGAAGGTGAAGAACCCGAAACTCGCGATCGAAGCCCGCGTCATCGGCCTGTTGCGCAGCCACAAGAAGGGCGGTGGGACGGCGGCGATCGGCTGTCCGGCCCAGGCGGCTGTGGTGCCGTGCGCCGGAGGGCCGGCCCTGGTGGACGTGGCCCTGCACGGTCGTGCGGTGACGGCGGGCGAAAACGCGTCGGTCAACGACAAGGTCGGCCCGGCGTGCGCGCCGCTCGTGCCGGGCAAGTACGCGTTGAAGGCGGTGTTCGGCATCAACGCGGCGCACCCGTGCAAGCTGCTGCCGTGCAAGGCAGCATCGGCCGAGTTCGCCCCGGACCCAGCCCTCGACCCCTTGTGGATCAGCGCGTTCGAGCCGTTCCACGGGGCCGCGAAAAAGGACTTCGGCTTCCAGGTGACGTTGAAGGTCAGCGCGGAGTAGTTCTGCGTCCGATTAGCCGCGACGCGCAGCGGAGCGCGAGGTGTCGCGGCTAAACGGATGCCGAATAATTGTGGAACGGGTTACCGACGATGCGCCGCAGTAACTCGGCCTGGTGCGCCTGCTCCACGTGAATCCGAGGAGCCCAACCGGCCGCCTTGAGCGAGGCCTCGTAGGCATAAGTCGCCGCATCCATATCGCTCATGCGGCTCGCCTCCTCGGCGAACTGCTCGACCACGGTGAACTCGTGCGGCGGCGCTTCGACCAGCGGCGCGACGCGGTCCCAGCATCGCCGGACGAACTCGACCAACTGAGCCTGGCTCACTCGGCCGACGAGGAATTGCAGGAGTTCGTCTGGCTCCTGGCAGGTCTGCCATTCGCGTGCGGTCATGGTCGTTGTCCTCCGCGGGCGAAAAGAGCGGGGGCCGGCTGTCACGTCCGAACCCCCGCCCCGGTCACCCCTTGCGGGGCTTCCCGATCACTTGGGCTTGGGGAACGTTTCGTCGAGCCGCAGGTTCGCCTCGAGTACGTTGACCAGCGGTTCGCCACCGGCCAGGCCGCCAAGCGGGCGAAACGCTTGTTGCCGCAATAGCGCTTCGATGCCCTGCCGCACCTTGGCCACGTTGCCGCCGCCGGCTCGCGCCGCGGCGACGCGCGTCTCGACCTGGTACAGAGCGTTCGTCAGCGTGATGTGCGGGTCGAGCCCGGAGCCGGAGGTCGTCACCATGTCGGCTGGCACCTTCTCCAACGCGGCGTCGGGGTGCGCCTTCATCCAGGCGTCGAAGTGGACGGCTTGAGGGTCGCCGTCGGCCTTTAGCCCTTGGGCCGCGGCCCACGCCGCCACGTCGGGGCCGACGCGCTGGCCCGCCTTCGGCCCGCCGGCGTAGCGTACGATGGGGCCGAGTTGCCGAGCGACGCGGTCGCGCAGCGCCGGGTTGCTCGCGGCAAGGTTCGAGCCGCCGGACGCCAACGCGTTGTAGTCCACCGCCGATGGCCGCGGCTGCAAATACTCGTCGCCCACCATCGGTCGAGCGATGAGCCGCGAGCCGCGACCGGCGACCAGGCTACCGTTCGCCTTGTCGGCGAAGAACGCCTGTCCAACGCCGAGCAAGACGAGCGGGTAGAGGACGGTGCAAAGCGCGACCGTCAACAGCAGCAACCACAGATTCGCGCGGACGTGAGACATCGATATCAATCCCGTTGAGCGGCGCTTCGCACAAGCGTTCTTCGGCGAGGCAAAACGCTTCTGCGAAGCGCCGCGAACCAACTTCACGCCAGATGCATGAGTGCCAGCGCCCGGTCGATCAGCCAGATGCCCGCGAACGGTGCGACCACGCCGCCGAGGCCCCACACCAACAGATTCCGTCGCAAGAGCGCGTCGGCCCCGACCGGACGGTACAGCACGCCCTTGAGCGCGATCGGGATCAAGAACGGAATGACGATCGCGTTGAAGATCACCGCCGACAGGATCGCCGATGTCGGCGACGACAGGTGCATGAAGTCGATGGCCTTCAGCCACGGCAACGTCCCGGCGAACAGAGCCGGGACGATGGCGAAGTACTTCGCCAGGTCGTTGGCAACCGAGAAGGTCGTCAGCGCCCCGCGCGTCATCAGCAGTTGTTTGCCGACCTCGACGACTTCGATCAGCTTGGTCGGGTCGCTGTCGAGGTCCACCATGTTGCCGGCCTCCTTCGCCGCCTGCGTGCCGCTGTTCATCGCCACGCCGACATCGGCTTGCGCGAGCGCCGGCGCGTCGTTGGTGCCGTCGCCCATCATGGCGACCAGTTTGCCGCCGGCCTGCTCCTTGCGGATGTACGCCAGTTTCGCCTCCGGCGTCGCCTCGGCGATGTAGTCGTCCACGCCGGCCTGCGCCGCGATGGCCTTGGCCGTGAGCGGGTTGTCGCCCGTCACCATCACCGTGCGCAGGCCCATCTTCCGCAGGCGTTCGAAGCGCTCGGCGATGTTCGGCTTGAGCACGTCGGAGAGCGTCACCAGGCCAACGACACGGTTGCCCTCGCACACGAGGAGCGGCGTCGCTCCCTGGCTGGCTACGGCATCGACCTGGTCCTGAACGCCGGCCGGCGGGGTGCCGCCCGCGGCCCGGACGTGCTTGAGGACAGCGTCGGCCGCACCCTTGCGGATCGAACGGCCGTCGGGCAGGTCCACACCGCTCATGCGCGTCTGGGCCGTGAACGCGACGAACTGCGTCCCGTCCGGCACGACCACGGCGGTGCCGCCGGGCTGGGTGCGGTACAACTCGACGATGCTCTTGCCCTCCGGTGTCGGGTCGGCCACCGACGACAGGGCCGCGAGCAGCCCGACCTCAACGGCCTCGGTATTGCCGAGCGGTAGGAACTGCGTCGCCTGGCGGTTGCCGATCGTAATGGTGCCGGTTTTGTCGAGCAAGAGCGTGTCCACGTCGCCGGCCACCTCGACGGCCTTGCCGCTCTTGGCGAGGATGTTGGCCCGCAACGCGCGGTCCATGCCGGCGATGCCGATGGCGGCGAGCAGCGCGCCGATGGTCGTCGGGATCAGGCAGACGAGCAGGGCCACCAGCGTCGGCACATCGGTGCCGAGACTCTTCACGGGTTGACCCGTCAGTTCGGTCATGTAGGTCTCGGCGTAGCGGGCCATCGGCCAAAGCGTCACGGTGACGATCAGGAAGATGAGCGTGAACGCCGACAAGACTAGCGACAGGGCAAGCTCGTTCGGCGTCCGTTGGCGGGCCGCCCCTTCGACGAGGGCGATCATGCGGTCGAGGAACGACGCCCCGGCTCCGGCCGTGATCTGCACGACGATGCGGTCGCTCAAGACGCGGGTGCCGCCGGTGACGCCGCTGCGGTCGGTGCCGGCCTCGCGCACCACCGGGGCCGATTCGCCGGTGATCGCCGATTCGTCGACCGACGCTAGTCCTTCGATGATTTCGCCGTCGCCGGGGATGATCTGGCCGGCCTCGACGACGACGGTGTCGCCGGCCTTCAAGTCGGTCGAGACGGTTTCCTCGATTTGGCCGTTGACGACGCGGTACGCCGGCGTTGCCTGTCGCGTCTTGCGCAGCGCGTCGGCCTGGGCTTTGCCGCGGGCCTCGGCCAGCGCCTCGGCGAAGTTCGCGAACAGCACCGTCAGCAGCAGCCATACGTCGAGAGCGACGAGGTAACCGAGCGACACCTGGTAGGCATCGGGGTGGAGCCATTTCGCCACCGTATACGCGATCGAGACGGCCACGCCGACCTCGACCACGAACATGACGGGGTTCTTCCACTGGATGTCCGGTCGCAGCATGACGACAGCACGGACGAGGGCAGCCTTGAGCGGGCCGGGGGCGAACAGCCCTCGCCGGCGGCTCAGTCGGCGCGCCACCTTGGGGGCAACGGGCGGAAGATCGAGAGACGTAGTCACGGTTCCCTCAAAGGTCTCTGGCGAGCGGCGTCACCGCCCGAATGGGATCGGCCCGAAATGGTCCGCCACCGGCCCCAGTACCGCCGCGGGCAGGAACAACAGCGCCCCCACCAGCACGACTGTCCCCAGCAGCACGACGCCGAAGGTGACGGTGTCGGTACGCAGTGTGCCGACGGTGAAGGGCGTCCGTTTCTTCGCCGCTAGTCCGCCGACCAGTGCCAACGGTGCGACGATCGGCACGAAGCGGCCGATCAACATCACCAGACCGGTGGCGATGTCCCAGTGTGGCGCGTACGCAGCCGGCGACGGGTTGTTGTTGGCCCCATAGGTGTCGGCCAACCCCTCGAAGCCACTGCCGTTGTTGGCGCTGGCTGAGCTGAACTCGTAGAGGATTTCGCTGAACCCGTGCGGTCCAGGGTTAGCCGTCGACTTTGCTCCCCAGTCGAACGCGGCGAACAATCCCGTCGGGCCAAGGACGAGAATCGGGTGGCACAGAAGCGCCAGCATGGCGAGCTTCATCTCGCGGACCTCGACCTTTTTGCCGAGGTACTCCGGCGTCCGTCCGACCATCAGGCCGGACAGGAACACGCCGACGATCAGGTACACGAGCATGTTGACGAGGCCGACGCCCTTGCCGCCGAAG
>CAZNSL010000226.1:0-7933 GCA_964574975.1 uncultured Alcaligenaceae bacterium
TTCGGCCTGCGGGCCATCGAGCGGCCGATATCGGTCCACGACTTCCACGCGACGATCCTGCACTTGCTAGGCCTGGACCACGAGCGGTTGACGGTGCGCCACAACGGCCGCGACGAGCGCTTGACCGACGTGGCCGGTGAGGTCGTCGAGGAGGCGCTAGCATGACGCACCGCGCGACGCTTGTCGCCATCCTCGCCTGCGGCGTCGCGGTCGCCGGCGACGAGCCGCACTGGTCGTTCCGCCCGCCGACGCGCCCTCCGGTGCCCACCGTCGCCGGCCCCGTCAACAATTCTGTCGATGCCTTCGTCCTGGCGAAACTCGCCGCGGCCGGGCGGACACCCGCCGCGGAGGCCGACCGGCCCGCACTCGCTCGCCGACTCTATTTCGACCTGACCGGCCTGCCGCCGACGCCCGACCAGCTCAACGCCTTCCTGGCCGATGCCGAACCCGGTGCCTACGAGCGTTTGGTGGACCGACTGTTGGCGTCGCCGCACTTCGGCGAGCGCTGGGCGCTGCACTGGCTCGACGCGGTGCGCTTCGCCGAGTCGAACGGCTTCGAACTCGATGGCGACCGGCCGCACGCTTGGCGCTACCGCGACTACGTCGTACGCGCGTTCAACGCCGACATCGGCTACGACCGTTTCGTGACCGAACAACTCGCTGGCGATGAAATGGCCGCGGGCAAGCCGCCGCGCGAGGCTGCGGACTTGTGGGTGGCGACGGGGATGCACCGCTGCGGGCCGGCCCATATCGTCAGCGGTAACCTCGACAAGGCAGCCGAGCGGCAGGAGGCGCTCAACGAGATGGTCAACGGACTGGGCGCGGCCGTCTTCGGTCTGACGGTTGCTTGCGCCCGCTGCCACGACCACAAGTTCGACCCGCTGCCGCAGGCCGACTACTACCGCCTTCAGGCCTACTTCGCCGCAGCCCACGACGCCGAGATCAATATCGCCGACCCCGCCGAGGCGGCGGCCCACGCCGCACGTTCGCGGCCGCTCGACGCGCGGATTGCACCGCTCAAGAAGGAGATCGAAGCCCTTGAGGCCCCGCACCGCGACAGGCTCAAGGCCGAAAAGACGGCCGCGCTGCCGGAACCGGCCCGCGAGGCACTCGCGGTCGCCGAGCAGAAACGCACGCCGGCACAGAAGAAACTCGTTGCGGGAGTTGGGGACCTCATCGCAGTGCGGTGGGACGAACTCGTCGCGGCGCTCCCTGCCGACCAGAAGGCGCGACGGGCCGAACTGCGGGCGCAAGTCCGAGCGATCGAATCCGAACGACCGCCGCCACCGGCGCGAGCCTGGGCCGTCGAGGCCGGGGGTATGACGCCGAAGACGTACGTCCTCAAACGCGGCAGCCTCGCGCGCAAGGGCGATGTCGTGACGCCCGGCGTTCCACGGGCCATCGCATCGGCCAACGAGTTGCCGAAGACGCGACGCGAGTTGGCCGCGTGGCTCATGCGAACCGACCATCCGTTGACCGGGCGGGTCATGGTCAACCGCATCTGGCACCACCTCTTTGGCCGTGGCCTCGTCGGCACCATCCACGACTTCGGCACCCGCGGCGACCCGCCGACGCACCCGGAACTACTCGACTGGCTCGCCGTCGAGTTTGCCGAGCACGGCTGGTCGGTTAAGCATATGGTTCGCCAAATGGTCGCATCGGCGACCTACCGCCGTGCGGCCGACGGCAGCTACGACCCGCTCCTGGCCCACCGTAGCCGTAAGCGACTCGATGCCGAGGCAATCCGCGACGCGATCCTGGTCGCTTCCGGCGAGTTGACGGTCGCTGCCGGCGGGCCGGGCGTGCGCGTGCCCTTGGAACCAGCTGTGTACGACCTGATCTTCACCGAACAAGAGCCGGATGGCCTGTGGCCGGTGACGCCCGACTCGGCCCAGCACACCCGCCGCAGCCTGTACCTGTTCGCCAAGCGCAACGTCCGCCAACCGCTCTTCGAGGCGTTCGACCAGCCGGACACGCTCGGCCCGTGCAACGGTCGCGCGGTCAGCACGTTCGCGCCGCAGGCGCTGATCCTGATGAATGGCCCGTTCGCCCGCGCCCAGGCGAAGGCACTGTCCGAACGGCTCGCGAACCTTTCATCGGCCGAGCGCGTCGATGGGCTGTACCGGCGGACGCTCGGCCGACTGCCGTCGGAGGCGGAGCGGCGCATCGCAGAGTCGTTCCTCGTCGGAGGCGGCCCGCTCGACGACCTGTGCCTGGCGCTGTTCAACGTCAACGATTTCGTCTATGTGCCATAATTGAGCCCGACGCGCCAGCGAGGGGTTAGCGCCTCCCCTCGCTGGCGCGTCGGGCTCAACGGACCAGGAGTCTGACGTGGCCCCCGAACCTGCGGCTAGTGTGGCGTCGCCCTTCGACGATGGCGACATCTACGATGCGATGTGCGCGGACATGCCGTACGGCATCGACTTCTACGTCGGACTGGCGAAAGAAGCCAAAGGACCGGTCCTCGAAATCGCCTGCGGAACGGGTCGGATCACGCTGCCGTGCCTGCGGGCCGGGGCCGACGTGGACGGGCTCGACCTGTACCAGCCGATGCTCGACACGCTCCGCCGCAAAGCCGCCGCTGAGGGCTTCACGCCAACGCTCACCCAAGGCGACATGGCCAACTTCCACCTACCGCGGCGCTATACCCTCGTCACCATCACCTTCAACGCTTTCATCCACAACCTGACTCAGGAAGCACAACTGAGCTGCCTGCGCTGTTGCCGCGACCACTTACGGCCGGGGGGCCTTTTGGCATTCGACACGTTCTTCCCGGCCCTGGCGATCGTCGGCGCGCCGGAGAACACACGCGTCCTCGAAGGCGAGTCGCGGCATCCGCGCACCGGGCTACCAACGCGCAACTACGACACGCGCACCTTCGACCGCGTCGCCCAGACGCAACATTCGATCAACGAGTTCGAGGAGCTGGACGCCGCCGGCAACGTCGCGGCCGTCCACCGCTCGGAGTTCACTACGCGCTACACGTACAAAGCCGAGATGGAACTGCTCCTGCGGCTGGCCGGCTTCGCCCGCTGGGAGGTCTACGGCGACTTCGACCGCCGGCCACTAACGAAGGAGACGGATGCGATGATCGTCCTGGCGTGGGCGGCGTAACGAAACCGCAGACGCTCGACTGACGGCCCCGCGAAATCCGCGGAGAACGTTCTTTCGCGGTCGTCGGGGCCGGACCACTCCATAAACTGTCGCGTGTCGCACCCGCCCTCTCACCCCTGCGAGCCGACAGCCATGGCCGACATCGACCGCCTGTGCATCGACACCATTCGTTGCCTCGCCATGGACGCGGTGCAAAAGGCCAACTCCGGCCACCCCGGCACGCCGATGGCCCTCGCGCCGGTTGCCTACGCCCTCTGGCAGGACCAACTCCGCTACGATCCCAGCGACGCCGCCTGGCCCAACCGCGACCGCTTCGTTCTGTCGGTTGGCCATGCCTCGATGCTCTTGTACGCGGTGCTGCACCTCGCCGAAGTCAAGAATAAAGATGGCACGCCGGCGCTGACCCTCGACGATCTGAAACAGTTCCGTCAACTCGACAGCAAGACCCCCGGCCACCCGGAGTCGCACCTGACCACCGGCGTCGAGACGACCACTGGCCCGCTCGGCCAGGGCTGCGGCAACTCGGTCGGCATGGCCATCGCGTCGAAGTGGCTGGCGGCCCGCTACAACAAGCCCGACTTCGAACTGTTCGACTTCACCGTCTACGCCCTGTGCGGGGACGGCGACATGATGGAGGGCATCTCGTCCGAGGCCGGCTCCTTGGCCGGACATCTGAAGCTGTCGAACCTGTGCTGGATTTACGACTCGAACCGCATCACCATCGAAGGCTCGACCGACCTGGCGTTCAACGAGAACGTCATGGCGCGCTTCGAGGCTTACGGCTGGAACGTCCTGCACTGCCCCGACGCCAACGACCTGCCGGCGCTGAAGGAGGCACTCACCGCGCGGCGAAACGTCACCGACCGGCCGACGTTCATCCTGGTCAACAGCCATATCGCCTGGGGCGCGCCGCACAAGCAGGACACGCACCAGGCCCACGGCGAGCCGCTCGGCGAGGACGAGATCGCCGCGACCAAAAAGGTCTACGGTTGGCCGCCGGACGAGAAGTTCCGCGTGCCGGCCGGGGTCCACGAGCGCTTCCGCGAGGGCGTCGGTGCCCGCGGGGCGAAGCTCAACGCCGCGTGGAAGGCCAAGTTCGCCGAGTACAAGGCGAAGTACCCGGACCTCGCGCAGCAACTCGAACTGATGTGGGCGCGGAAGCTGCCGGACGGTTGGGACAAGGACCTGCCGACCTTTCCGGCCGACGCCAAGGGCATGGCCAGCCGCGAGTCGTCGGCCAAGGTGCTCAACGCGGTCGCCAAGACTGTCCCCTGGCTGATCGGCGGTGCGGCCGACCTCGCGCCATCGACCAAGACGACGTTGACTTTCGAGGGGGCCGGTCACTTCCAGGCCGGCAGCTACGGTGGCCGCAACTTCCACTTCGGCATCCGCGAGCACGTCATGGCCGCCGCCATCAGTGGCATGGCCCTGTGCAACGTCCGCCCGTTCGGCGCGGGCTTTTTGATCTTCAGCGACTACGCTCGGCCGTCGATCCGTCTGTCGTCGATCATGGAGTTGCCGACGATCCACGTCTTCACGCACGATTCGATCGGCGTCGGCGAGGACGGGCCGACGCACCAGCCGATCGAGCAGTTGCCGTCCCTGCGGGCCATCCCCGGTATGATTGTCATCCGTCCCGGTGACGCCAACGAGGTGACGGAGGCGTGGCGGGCGGCGATGCGGCAGACGCATCACCCGGTGTTGCTCATCATGTCGCGGCAGGCGATCCCGACCTTCGACCGCACCAAGTACGCCCCGGCGTCGGGCGTCGCCAAGGGTGCCTACGTCCTGGCCGACGCGGCCGGTGGCAAACCGGACGTGATCCTGATCGGCACCGGCACCGAGTTGCAGCACTGCGTTGCAGCCTACGAGCGGCTGACGGCCGAGGGTGTGAAGGCCCGCGTGGTGAGCATGCCGTGCTGGGAGTTCTTCGAGCACCAGGACGCCGCGTACCGCGACAGCGTCCTGCCGCCGACCGTGCAGGCTCGCGTGGCCATCGAGGCGGCCTCGATGTTCGGCTGGGAACGGTTCGTTCCGCAGGGCACGTTGATCGGGATGCACTCGTTTGGTGCGTCGGCCCCGTTCCAAGCGGTGATGAAGAAGTTCGGCCTGACCGCCGAGGCGGTGTACGACGCGGCGAAGAAGCTCTTGAAGACGTAACGAGCGAGCCGGACGCGTGAGCGACCGGAGGGTTCTAGACACCGGTCGCTCACGCTCCCGGCTCGCGGGAATTCGCATGTACGACGCCATCGTCCTTGGCACCGGCGGCATGGGTTCGGCGGCGGCGGCGGAACTGGCCCGCCGCGGCCGGCGCGTCCTGGCGCTGGAGCAGTTCGACCTCGGCCACGTCCTCGGCTCCTCGCACGGCCACACCCGCGTCATCCGCACCGCCTACTGCGAACACCCGGACTACGTGCCGCTGTGCCGCCGGGCGTTCGCGTTGTGGTACGGCCTGGAACAGCGCGTCGGCCGGCATCTGCTCAGTCCGTGCGACTGCCTCAGCATCGGCCGGCCCGATGGCGACCTCGTCACTGGCGTTCGCCGGGCGGCCGCCGACCGCGGCCTCGCCGTCGAAAACCTCACGGCGGCCGACCTGCGGCGGCGTTACCCCTTGTTCCGATTCGGGGACGAGTACGCTGGCGTCGTCGAACGCGAGGCCGGGTTCGTGTACGTCGATGAGTGCGTGCGGGCGTGCATCGCGGACGCCCGCGCTGCCGGGGCGACGATCCGCGACAACGAACCGGTCGTGGACTGGGAGGCGAACGACCGCGGCGTTACGGTGCGAACCACGGCTGGGACGTACTCCGCGGATTGCCTGGTCGTGACGGCGGGAGCGTGGGCGACGCGACTCCTCGGCGCGTGGGGCGCGACGTTTCGCGTGATGCGGCAGGTGCCGTTCTGGTTCGCGCCGGCGGACCCGCGGCCGTTCGCCCGCGACCGCTTTCCGGTCTACCTGGCTGAGACGCCGGAGGGCTTTTTCTACGGTTTGCCGGCCATCGACCCGCGCGGCCACAAACTCGCACGCCACTACGGCGCGCCGGAACTAACGACACCCGACGGCATCGACCGCACGATCGCGGATGCGGACGAAGCGCCGGTGCGCGCGTTCGTGCGAGAACACCTGCCCGCGGCCGATGGCCCGCGGCGCGACGCTTCGGTCTGCCTGTACACGTTGTCGCCAGATCGGCACTTCGTCATCGACCGGCACCCGGAGTTCGCCAACGTGGTGGTCGCGGCCGGTTTTTCGGGCCACGGGTTCAAGTTCGCGCCGGTGGTGGGGGAGTTGCTCGCAGACCTGGCCGAAGGGCAGCCGCCGATGCCGTTGTTCGCGTTCGGCCGGCTGAAAGCGACGCGAGCCGACTCGTAAGGCCGAGTCGGCTCGCACCGCGCCAGTCGAACAATACCCGGTTTCCGACAGTTCAGCACACCATGACGTTTCTCCTGAGAGTTCGGGTGCGTGTGTCGGGTCGGTGGCCCGTCATCGTTCGCCGAACGTCAGGGGCAACTCGCGTGCCAAAGCCGTCGCGACTTCCGGCCGCCTATTCGAGCGCCTTCTTCAGCTTTTCGATCAAATCCTCGAACGTCTTCTTCCAATCGTCCCACTTGTCGGAGGCGACGTCGCCAATCTTGCCGAGTTGGTCCTTGGCCTGCGTCATGAGACCTTCGGCACCCTTCAACTTCTCGTCGAGTTTCGTCTTCTCGTCGCCCGTCGCCTTGGCGGCCTTGTCCTTGAGTTCGGTCAGCTTCTTGCCGAGATCGGCGAGCGGACCTTCGAACTTCTTCTTGAACTCATCCTTGAGGGAGGCCAATTTCGCTTTGGCGTCCTCGACCACTTTCGCGCCAGTTTCGCCGACCTTTTTGAGGGCGTCCTTCGTGTCCTTTTTCGCGGCCTCGCAGCCGACGAGGCCGACGGCCAGCAGGCCGACAATCAGAGTGCGTAGCATCGAGGTAACTCCTGGTAGAAACGAGCAACGGTGTCCAGTGTATTCGTAGGTCCGCTACAACAGGCCGACAAGCCTTGAGGAGGCCCGACCGTGGGTGTCGAACGAACGGTGAATCTGCCGGCCGGTGCCGCGGTGGCGTGGCCGGGAATCGTCGCGCGGTCGGGGTTGGACCTCAAGCCGCTGATGATCGACGGCCTGCCGGCGTTCCCCGATGAGGAGCCATCTGCCGACTGGTCGGAGCTACGCGTCGGTACGCCGGCCGGCATGGTGACGCTGCGGCGCACGCCCGAGGGCGTGAGCGTCATCGTCTGGGGCAACGCCGGCCCGGACCTGCTCGCTGCCCGCGACGCTATCGCGGATGCATTGCCCGGGTAGCCGAAACGTCCCGTTGGCTTGCGGGCGAACGTCTCGAACGGGCTGCTACGTGGATGCGCTATCGCGGGTTCACACGCTTCGGCTGGCCGTATCATGACGGTGGAGTCGCCGCGACGGAGCCTCTCATGCGGGTCACGCACCTGGATCACGTCACGGTTATCGTCACCGATGTCGAGCGCAGCCGGGCGTTCTACCGGGATGTCCTCGGCTTGCGCGAGGTGCCGCCGCCGTACACCTTCGACTTCGTCGTCCTTTGGTTCGAACTCGGCGGGCAGTATCTGCACCTGCTGCTCAAGCCGGCGGCGGACACCGTTAGCCCGCGACACTTCGCTTTGCACGTCGATGATGTTGCCGAGTGGCGCGACCGGTGCCGGACGCACGGCTTGACCGTCGAGGAGACGGTGAGCATTCCGAATGCCGACCGCTTCTTCGTCCGCGATCCAGACGGCAATCGGATCGAGTTGATCGAGTGGTTCAAGCCCTACGACCCGGCGGTGTAG
>CAZNSL010000227.1:0-7891 GCA_964574975.1 uncultured Alcaligenaceae bacterium
ACTGCGCCATGGACGTGTCCGGGAACTTGTACTTCTCCGACACGAACAACCACTGCGTCCGCAAGATCGATGCGCATGGCGTCATCCACACCGTCGCCGGTACGGGGCGGAAGGGCTATTCGGGCGATCGTGGCCCAGCAACAATGGCCACGTTGAACGAACCATACGGCATCGCCGTAGACATCAGTGGTCATCTCTTCGTCGTGGATCGCCTGAACGCATGCATCCGAAAGGTGGACGCCAAGACGGGCGTCATCACGACAGTCGCCGGCACAGGCGTGAAGGGATATTCCGGCGACGGCGGTCCTGGCATCAAAGCGAAGTTGAGGGAGCCAAACGGTATCGCCCTCGACGGCAAGGGGTTACTGTACATCGCCGATGTCGGCGACCAGCGCGTGCGTGCGCTCGATCTGAAGACGGGCGTTATCGAGACGCTGTGCGGCAATGGTACGAAAGCACACGGTGGCGACGGCGGCCCCGTGAGTCGTGCGACGTTGTACGGCCCACGAGCCGTCGCGGTCGCGCCGGATGGCACAATCTACGTCATCGAGCGCGAAGGGCACTGCGTTCGCAGGATCGACCTGGTGAAGCGCACGATCGAACGCTTTGCCGGAACAGGCGAGAAGGGCTACGCCGGCGATGAGGGACCAGCGTTGACAGCACGGTTTAACGGCCCGAAGGAGATCGAAGTCGATCGCACGGGAAACGTGTACATCGTCGATTCGGACAACGATGCCATCCGCCGAATCGACAGCAAGACCGGGATCGTATCGACAGTGGTCGGCGGCAAGAGACAGGGCAGTCTCGGCGACGGCGGCCCAGCAATTACCGCGCGACTTGCGCAGCCGCACGGCGTCGCACTCGGCACAGGTGGTGCCTTTTACATCTGCGACACGCTGCACCACCGAATTCGCGTCGTACGATGACCGATGGGCTCATTTCATCGACATGCCCACGAGCAGTCCGCCGGCGAATGTCAGACCCAACAGCACGACACCCAGGCCAGTGGCCAACGTGACGACCGACCGCGAGAGAACGATCTTGCCCGCGAGGTCGCCCATTGGTGTTGTCGGTGGTGCGAGTAGTGGCGGGGCTGGCATCGTCGCCGGCTTGGGACGGTGCAGGGGAGGGGCAGGGGGGCTTGCCACCGCCATAGGATTCGGTGCCGCGGATTCCAGCACGGCATCGAAATCGCTCTGCTCGAATGGACTCTGCGGAGCTTCGGTCCGCCCGTCGGCAGTCGCCTTCTCGCCGGCAACCGCTCCCGCTCCCGCCTCCGCTTCGGGGACGATGAGTTGACCGCCGCAACTCGTGCAGGTGACGACCTTGCCGGCTTTGCGGCGTGCGATGCCGAGCAACTGGTTGCAGTATACGCAGCGGAAGCGGATCGGCATGACACGGGCCCCGGAGGGTGGGTAGCGGTGCGCCCTGAATGACACTCTAACCCGATTTTCCGGCGCAAGGGCCGCGGGATCAACTGTTTTCCTTGACGGTTTCCGCGACCCGGTCAGAATACACGGACAGCCCGCCACTCGAGGTGACAGCCATGCGAGCCGGCCGGACGCATACCCGCCGAATCCCAGCCCTCCTGATTGTTCTCGCCGCGGCACTGCCGGTGTTCGGCGGCGCAGTCTACATGAAGGATGGCTACACACTGCACGGGACCGTTCGCCGCGACGCCGAGTTGATCGCCGACCCGGCCACCGGGCAGATGATCCCGATCATCCGCGGCAGTAGTTTCTTCATCGTCGACGATCGCGTGCGTTGGACGATTTTCAGCCACCTCGCCGTGCAGGACGCCGACCCGGACCTGAGTATCCGCCGCGACTTCCTCGAGTTCCTCAACCCGCTCGCACCACGCAAATCGCAACCCTTGCCGAAGAAATTCCGCGTCACCGGCGTCAAGCCGTTCGACAACACGATGACGCGTAGCGTGTCGCTACTCGGCGAACTCGGACCGTACCACATTCGCCAACGGGTCGTGTCGCTGACTCCGTACTCGGCAAAGGTCGACTCGATGTCGTACCCGTGGTCGATGATGTACCTCACGCAGGAGTTCGGCCCGGACCTCGGCGCGAAGTTGCTCGACTCGTTACCCGAGTTGGCCGAGGGCGAGACGCCGGACATCGAGAAGCGTATGAAGAAGTTCCGCTTCCATCTCCAGGCGAACTGGTTCGACAAGGCACAGGCAATTCTCGACAAAGCAATCACCGATATCCCCGACCAGAAAGAACGGATCGAACGGTCGCGGGCTGCGCTCAACCAGGCCACCCAACGTCACGCCTGGGCCGAGGCTCAGGTTGCACAGAAGGCCGGCCGTTACCGGGCTTCCGCCGATCTAGTGAAGTCGCTCGCCGTGGCCGACCTGGATGCCAAGACCGCGGCCGACAGCACGAACCTTCGCACCAAGATCGAAGCTGCAACGAAACAGGCTGCCACGGTACGAAGGCTCCTCGACACGCTCGGAAAGGGAGTCGCGACCGCACCATTCCCGGCCGCGGTCGCCGCGATCGCTGCCGAACTCGGCCCGGACAACCTCGATCGGCTCGAACCATTCGTCGTGCTGGGCTCGCAGTTCGAGAAGGATACAGCCGAAGGAAGGCAACCGAAGTACAACCGCGACGAGACGCTCGCGGTCGCCGTTACTGGCTGGACACTCGGGCGCGAGTCGGCCGAGCCGCGCATCGAGGCAGCGACCCGCTTCTGGGCGGCGCGCGAATTCGTGCTGAACTACATGCGCACCGTCGAACCGGGCGGCCGGAAGAAACTACTCGACGCCTACCAGCAAGCCCAGCCGCTGGGCGTGGACGAGTTGTCGCAGCTCATTGGTTTGTTGCCGCCGCCGGACCCGGCCGCGCCTCCAGCAAATGCGAGCGGCGTCGAGGAGCGGAAGTCCGAAGTGCCGTGGAGTGCCTACAAGCCGGTGGACTATGCACTCCAACTGCCACCCGAGTATCACCCAGGCCGGGCGTATCCGGTGCTGATCGTCTTGCACAACGCCGGCGAAAAGCACACCGAGGCAATGGCCCGCTGGTCGGCCGAGGGCCAGCGACGCGGCTTCATCCTGGCTGCCCCGGTGTGGGGGACGGAAGAACAGTCCTACGGTTACTCGGCCGAGGAACATGCCACCGTCACGGAGTTGGTGCGCGACCTGCGCCGGCGCTACCCCATCGATTCCGACCGCGTGTTCCTGGCCGGTTTCGGCGATGGTGCCACGATGGCATACGACGTGGGTCTGAGCCACCCCGACCTGTTCGCGGGCGTGGTGCCGGTCAACGGTACGCCGCGACCGAGTACCACGGGCTACTACCAACGCAACGGCCAATACCTGCCGTTTTACGCCGTCGTGGGCGAACACGCCGGCACCAACTTCGGTTTCAACCGCCGACTCTACGAGGTGTGGTGCGGCCGTGGCTACTCGTCCCTACTCGTCGCATACAAAGGGCGCTGGACCGAGTTCTACCCCGCCGAAGTGCCGTTCGCGTTCGATTGGATGATCCACAAGAAGCGAGCCAACGGCTTCCCGGTGCTGGGCCGCAACTTCGCTACCGGCGATTCGAGCGAGGAATTCGTCTCTTGGCGACCGACCGACAACCATTTCTACTGGATCAGCGTCGAGACGTTCAACGACAAGTTCATGCACCCCGACATCGGTCGGACGACTCGCCAGCCGACGCCGGCGGCCATTCAGGCAGAAATCCGGGAGGACAACAAGGTCGTCGTCAACACACGCGGTGTGCGCAGTGCGAAGGTGTGGCTCGGACGGACCTGGGACGCTGCGACCGGGTCGCGGTCGATGATCGACCCGTCCAAACCCGTGACGCTGCAAGTAAACCGCACAACTAGCCGTCCTACGACCGTGACGCCGAGCCTGTCGGTACTGCTGGAAGACCTATTCGCGCGTGGCGACCGCCAACGGTTATTCTACGCGGCGATTGACCTGACGAACCTGCCGAACTGATCAACGCCGTCTCGCCGCGACGCTCTCCGCTGTGCGTTGCGGAAACGTGGTCAATTGCGCGACTTCGATACATCCGCGAAGACGGATTCCGCGATCTCGTAGGCCGGCCGAGTTTCGGGCTTGAGTTGCGCCCGGATCGCATCCAAATATCCCCGCCACTTGGCGACGCTTTTCGGCCACTTCGCGTCTGAGACTCCGGCGGAGTCGAGCATGTTGTCGCACAGGTCGCCGAGTTTGACGACCTGCACTTGCCACGGCCCACCGCCAAAGGCGGCGCGGAACTGCCGTTCGCGTTCCTCCTCGGGTAAGCGCTTGTCCTTCGACAGCAACGCCACCCAGCTTGCAACCTCGTCTCCGAACAGTTCGATCAGGTCGTCGGCATCGGAGGTTGTGTCCTCGACCGTGTCGTGCAGGACGGCCGTTTGCAGCACGGCCGGGTCGGCGATGCCGAAAACACTACGGACGATCGTTGCGACGCGAAATGTGTGACTGACGTAGGGCGTGCGGCCATCGTTTCGATACTGGCCCTGGTGAGCTTTCGCAGCGAACGCGATGGCCGAGAGTACGGGTTTCAAATCCGCGAGTGTTGCCATCAGTAGTCGTACTCCGGCTCCGGCGGGATCTTCTTCACGTCGTCGGCCGACTTGACGACCATGACGGGCATGTATTTTTCGCGGTCCTTGAGCTTGTGGAATTGGATTTGACCGCTCACCTCGACCCACTGCTTCTCCGGCATGCCGGTGATGTTCTCCGGGGAAAAAATGCGGACGCCGAGCGGGATCGCGTCGGCGGCGCAGCACGTCATCTTCACGCGGTAGAGCGTGAACACCTTGTCGTTTCCCAACCGCGAGAACATCCCCTTGAGTGAGCCGGTCTTACCTTCGAGTTCCTCGCGCGTCCTCGGATCGAGGGCAGCGTTCGTCAATTCCTTGAAGCCGAGGGCCACGGAGCCTTTGTCCGCCACCGATTTCACGTCGCCGGAGAGTTCCACCGCATCGAAGTTGAACGCCTGAGGGTTGAAGCTGCTGTTCGGCAGGTTCAGGAAATACAGTACGACGGGGAGAAGTAGTACGGCGTACTTCGCGGGCGTCCAACCATGCTCGTGGTCGTGGTCGTGTCCGTGGTCGTGTTCGTGACCGCAGCAATCCGCTCCCGCAGTGCCGGCCTCGCGCCAGAGGCCCACACCGCGGATCAACACGAGTACGATCAGTGCGATGCCACCGAACAGGACCGGTAGGAAGAACTGAGGCGCGAGGATGTACGACAGGCGCGGTTGTGGATCGCTTGGTGGCGGTGTCTTCATGACGTACATCAGGACCGAGACAACCCCGATGGCCCCGCAGGTACCGAGGGTGCAAAGCTGGTCGAGATAGTAGGCGTTATGGCGGTGTTCGTGGACGTGAGCCACGGTGACCTCCTTCATCCTGGCACGGCCGTTGGGGTCGGCGTCGTCAGGAAGTGGAACAACAGGGAGTAAAGCAAGACTTGGACGAGGACCGAGCCAAAGATGGTAAATATCAGCCGTGGACGGAAGACGCGAGTGTACAGGAAATACAGCTTGAGGTCCATCATCGGCCCAAGGACGAGGAACGCCAACTTGGCTGCCGGCTGGAGTTGTGTGAAGCTGGCCGCGACGAACGCGTCCGCCTCGCTGCACAGGCAAAGGACGATCGCCAGGCCCATCATCATGACGATGGAGGCGACCGGGTATCCGTAGGAAATCTGCTCGATGTCCTCGTGCGTCAGGGCCATGCGCACGCCCGCGGCTAGTAGAGAGCCGAGGATCAGGAAGACGGTAATGTCCACGAAGTCGTGCAGTGCCGTCGCGGACACGTTGCCGATCCGCTTGGCGAACGTCTGCTTATCGTGGTGGTGGTGTTCGTGATGGTGATGGTGATCGTGGTCGTGATGATCGTGGTGTTCGACGACCGTGAGGCTAAGCGGCGAAGGATCATCGGGTTTGGTGCGTGGCAAGGTGGGCCGCGGCCGCGTCAACGGAGTTAACAGTTCGTTCCCATACTTGGCGTGCACCCGTTCGACGATCAGCGACGTAACAACGGCGACGACAAATCCGCCGATGATCCGGCCGACGACGACGACCATACCGTTCTGGTGCGGCTGAAAAGCGACGACAGTGCTGAGGATCACGAGCGGGTTGATGATCGGCCCGGCAAGCAAGTACGCCGTGCAGCAGCCGAGCGGCAACCCCTTGCGTAAGAGCCGGCGCATGATCGGCACGATACCGCACTCGCACATCGGGAAAACGAGTCCCAGCAGGCTACTACAGACGATCGCGAGGAAGCGATTCTTTGGGACGAGGCGAGTCACGACACTCTGGGGCACGAACTCTTCGAGGATGCCAGCAAGGATCGCTCCGAGGATGATGAACGGCAGCGCCTCGTAAAGGATCGACGTGAATGTGATGATGAAGTCGCGAACCCGGGCTTCGGCTCCATCTGGCGCGTTAGTCGTTTGTGCGAGAATGGCGAGCGTGACGGAGCAGACAGTCGCTACCACGGAGATTCCCCGGTTGGCCGGCGGGCGAAGGCATGCGGGTGTTACGCGGTGCGGCCGGTCGACGGTGCGGGGGCGATACCCGCATTGTCCGCCCGTAACGCGGTGGAGGCAAGGGAACGGCGGCCGGCCGCAGCCTTCCACGCCACCGACGCGAAAAACAGTAACACGCCGACCACGACAATGGTACCGGCCGGGCCGAATTCGAGTGGGGCACCCGGACCCACTTGGACGCGAACGACACTACTGAGCCACAAACCGCCAAGCCCGGACGCCAGGCTCAAGACAACGCTCAGCCAGAACATTTGTCGAATGTTGCGACTGACGTTCGCGGCTGTGGCCGCCGGGACCACTAGCATCGCATTGATCAGCAACGCGCCGACGGCACGGAGGCTGAGATTGACGATCAGTGCGAGCAAAATGATGAACGAGTAGTTACAGAGTCTCACCGAAACGTTTCGAGATCGGGCGAGGCTGGGGTTAATGCTGCTCAAGACGAAATGGTTGAACAGGCAACACAGGACGAGAACGAGGAGTACGGCGAGCAAGATCAAGGCGAGAAGGTCCGTTTCTTGGACGTAGAGCGGACTGCCGAATAGGAACATCTCGGGGCTGAGATTGGTCTTCTTGCCGAGCGAGGAATACAACATCCCGCCAAACCCGACCGCGCCCGCGAAGAAGACGCCAATCACCGTATCGCTGGCAAGCCCCGTCGTTTCCCGGACGTATACGATGGCCACGCCTACGATGACGCCGAAGGCCACCATCACAGTCGGCAACACCCAGTAGCCGCTTGCCTTCAAGGCGTCGGCCGCCAACAGGCCCAGCATACCCAGGGCGATGCCGGCGAACGCGCAGTGTGCGAGTGCATCGCTGAAAAACGCCATCCGGCAACTCACGACAATCGAGCCCATTGCGCCGCAGATCGTACCAACGACGATCACGACGGCGAAAGCCATCACGTCAACTGTCAAGACACCGAATGTCGAGGCTGTGCGATCGATGAGTGCGGAGAGCCAGTCGATTTGCATCGTCGTCCCCGTTCCCATAGATACGCCGACAATCTCCCGATTACGGCTCGATCCGCTCGAAGCACCGCCGCATTAGGCCGATGGCTTCGGCAGACTGTGCGGGCGTAATGACGAGCGGTGGTGCGACGCGGATGACTTTCTTCGCCAGTGGCCCGAGCAAGTGAATGCCGTCGCCAGCGTCGCCGCGATAGCACGCCAAAACCGCCGCGTTCGCCCAGTCAGCGGCTGTGCGACCGGCGTGGTCGCACAGTTCCACGCCCCATACCATTCCACCCCGTTCGCCACGGACGTGTGCAACGAACGGCATTTCCTTGAGATGCACGAGTCCCTCTTCCAGTACGGCCGACGCCGCACTACGGTTCGCCAAGGCGTCGCCAGTCGCGAA
>CAZNSL010000228.1:0-1088 GCA_964574975.1 uncultured Alcaligenaceae bacterium
GGGGCCACCTCCAACCCGATCATCATCGGCGGCCTGATCGAGACCGGGCGCTTCGATGGCCTGTTGTCCAAGTTCCTCTCTCAAGCCAAGGATGACACCGAACTGGCCTGGCTGATGACCGACGCTCTGGTCAAAGAGGCTCAGAAGAAATTCCTGCCCGCGTGGGACAAGTCGAAGGGCGACACCGGCTGGGTCAGCTTCGAGTTGGACCCGTTGCTCGAAGACAAGTCGGCGGACCACATGTCGGTCGGCGACAAGGCGGCCAAGTACGTCGAACTCGGCAAGAAGTGGTCGGCCGGGCACAAGAACCGCATGATCAAGGTGCCGGCCACGCCCGGCGGCCTGGCGGCGCTCGAAGAGTTGGCCGCCGCCGGCGTGACGCTCAACGTCACGCTCATTTTCTCGGAGCGGCAGTACAAGATCGCCCGCGACGCTGTCTGGCGCGGGGCGCAGCGGCGCAAGTCGCTCGACGGGTTCAAGTCAGTCTACAGCATCTTCGTCAGTCGGCTCGACGTGTACACGGAGAGCCACGTCCCCGACCTGTCGCCGGCGGCGCAGGGCATGGTCGGCATCGTCAACGCCAAGCGGCTGTGGCGGCTCAACAACGAGTTCTGGCCCGACAAGGGGCTAGGGTTAAAGCAGGAGATCATCTTCGCCAGCACCGGCGCGAAGAAGACGCCGAAGAACCCCAACCCGGACCCGCTGAAGTACGTCGCCGCCTTCGCCGGCTCGGACATCCAGACGAACCCACCGGAGACCAACGCGGAGGTGGCGAAGAGCGGTCACACGTTCACCCGCAAGGTGGATCAAATGCCGCCGGCCGACGTGCTGGTGGAGATCGACCAGAAGGTGGATATGCAGAAGCTCGAAGAGACGCTCATGACCGAAGGCCTGGCGAAGTTTGCCGACCCGTGGCACAAGCTGCTGGCGACGATTGCCAAGAAGCGTCAGCAGCTCAAAGCGTGAGTCGATTCCATCCGAGCCGGAAGCGTAAGCGACGGCCCCCCAACCCCCCGGCCCGCCCTGCCCGGTGCCGCGCCGGCCGCCGGAGGGAAGCGCCCCACACCCCGCCGGCAATGCGCCCCGGC
>CAZNSL010000228.1:1098-7878 GCA_964574975.1 uncultured Alcaligenaceae bacterium
AGCGACGGCCCCGAATCCCCGGGGCCGTCGCTGACGCTTCCGGCTCGGACGACGTTAGCGAACCGCAACTCAGCCCACGTAAATGCCGCCCTGGAACGCCGGGTCGAAGGCGTTGAACTGCCGCACCAACGCGCTGCCGTTCGCGGACCACACCCGTACGAACGGCCCGCCGTTCGACGCCGGCCCAGTGATGACCTGGTTCTCGTCGCTTGGGCCGAGCGGCCGCACACCGACCGACACGCCCCCGCGGAAGGCCGCGTCGTAGGCCAGGAACTCGAACTGAAGCGCGCCCGCCGCGTTGAAGCCGCGCACGATCGGGCCGCCACCCTCCTTCGGGGCCACGATGATGTTGCCGGCGGTGGCGTCGAACGCCACGTTGATGCCGCCGAAGAAACCCGGGAACGCGAAGAAGCCGGGGCCGTTGGCCGCCCCCGTCACCGCGTTGAAAACGCGCACGTGCGACCCGCCGGTCGGGCCAGCACCGGTAACGATCGTGCCGGGGATGGTCGACTGCTGCACCTGGCGCGTCCGCTCGCCGCCGGAGACGCTGACGCCGCCGGTAAAGCTCGTGTCGTAGGCGAAGAAGCTGACCGTCAAGTTGAACTGGGAGGCGCTGCCGAAGCCTTTCACGTGCGGCCCGCCGGTGCGGCCGGCCCCGGTGATGATGTCGGCCAGGTTGTCGGCGTCGAGGAAACCGGTGGCGACATTGACGCCGCCGCGGAAGCTCGAATCGTAGGCGAGGAACTCGCGCAGCAGTGCCCCAGTCTGGCCGTCCCAGACGCGGACGACCGGCCCACCACCGAAGCCCGGCCCGGTCACCACGTCCGGCACGCCGTCGCCGTTCACGTCCCCGGTGGCGACGTTGACGCCGCCGCGGAACGACGGGTCGTAGGCGTTGAAGGCGCGGACCAGGTTGCCGTTGCCGTCGTAGACGTTGACCTGTGGCCCGCCGCCCGTGCCGGCCCCGACGGCGAACCGCTGCGTGGCCGCGGTCGATCCGGCGACCAACTCGAAGTCGTTGCCGTTGCCGCCGACGTAGGTGGCCCGCAAGGAGGTGGTCCCGAACGTGGCCACGACGGTGCCCTCGGCCAGGCCGATGAACGTGCCGAGGATCGGGTCGGTGCCGTCGTTGTCGATCAAGAGGAACCGCTGGCCCGGCGTCGGTGCGAACCCGCTACCGAATACGGGCTGGAGCGTGCGGCCGAGGACGACGGCACCGTTCGCGACGACGCGGTCGCTGCCGGCGTTCGTGATGTCGGCGACGTAGATCGCCCCGGGGATCGTTAGCCGGGCGGTGGTCAGCGTGCCGACGGTGCCGGAGTTCGAGGCCGTGAACGCGCCGGGCGCAAGAACGTCCACGAGGCTGTTGAGCTGCACCCCGCCGACGGTCCCGGTGCCGGCCAGCGTCGTCCCGGCGTCGGAGAGCAAAGTGCCGTTCGGCCCGGTGCCGTTGGCCACGACGGTGCCGCGCAGGGTCGTCGTGCCGGTGACGGCGTTGGTCGTGCCGGGCGCGAAGACGAGCCGGCCGCCAAAGTTGTCCACTCGCAAGTTGCGCGGCCCGCCGGTTTCGCCCAACCCGGACGTTATGGTCACCACCGACCCGCTCTCGATCCGGAGTAGGCCGTTGGCCGTCAACGTCAGCGGGCCACTGAACGTCGCGTTCACGTTCGTCGTGATGGCGATGCCAGCACGGTCGCCGGTGCCTCCTCCGGCGAAGTTAATCGACTCGGCCACGTTCAGGTTGTTCGCCCCGACGAATAGGCTGCCGCCGACGGCGACGTTCGTCTCGTTGCCCGCGCCGGCGGCCCCCAGGGACGTGTTGGTGACGATGACGAGGGTACTGCCGGCGTTGACCGCCGTGACGCCCGTGTAGGTGTTGGCCCCCAGAAGCCTCAGGGTATCGCCATTGACCGTCAGGCCGCCCGTGCCGCCGATTGCGAGGTTGATCTGCGCGCTTGTCGAGGTACCGGTGGCATTGACGACCGCGGTGACGCCGGCGGTCACGTTCAGGCCGTTGCCGCCGATGCTGTACCCGGCCTCGTTGACGGCCAACGAGTTGAAGTTCGTACCGGCCGCAAAGTTGTTGAACGCGGTCTTCAGCGTCGGGCCGACCGGAAAGACGATGTCGTCGCCGGGTTGTGGGGCCACGTCGCCGACCCAGTTGGCCGCGGTCATCCAATTGCTGTCGATGCCACCGCCATCCCAGAGGACGACGGCCGGTACGTCACGACCTTCGAGACATTCCATGCGTAAGCGAGTCATGCGAGGCTCCAGTCGGAGGGGAATCCGTGAGCCGCCGAAACGGATGAAGCACGGTCGAGCGGCCCAGCGCATTTCACGCCATTTCCTGCGAGTCGATGCTGGCAGTATACGTCAGCCGACGTATACGCCACCCAGGAACGTCGGGTCGAAAGCATAACCGGCCTGCACCAGCGCCGGAGTGGTGCCCTCCCACTGAAGCACGAGCGGCCCGCCACCGGAGCCCGGCCCGGTGAGGATGACGCTGGTCAGGCCCGCGCCGAGCGGATGCACGGCCACGGTGACGCCGCCGCGGAAGTCGCCCGGGTACGCCAGGAACTGGTAGCGCATCACTCCGTCCGGCGAGAAGCCGCGGACGACCGGGCCGCCGCCCGCGCCAGGAGCGGTGACGACGGAGAGCGAAAGCGGATCGTAGGCGACGTTGACGCCGCCGCGGAACGAGGCGTCGTACGCGAAGAAGCCGCTGCCGCTCGTGACCTGACCGAAGGACGGAACGGTGAACACCTTCACGTGCGGCCCGCCGCCCGGCCCCGCACCGGTGATGACCTGCCCGGGCACGGTGCCGAAGTGGATCGGGAAGCCGTCCACGGCCGCGACGCTGACGCCGCCGAGGAAGCTCGCGTCGTAGGCCAAAAAGCTCGCCGCCGTCGCGCCGGACGCGGTGAACACCTTGACGTGTGGCCCACCGCCGGGGCCGGCCCCGGTGACGATGTCGTCCGGCCCGCTCACGGTGACTCGCGCCAGGGCGAGGTTGACGCCGCCGCGAAACGATTCGTCGTACGCCAGGAACTCGCGCACCAGCGCCCCGGTGACGCCGTCGAACACTTTGACGTGCGGCCCGCCGCCGGCACCCGGCGCGGTGACGGTGTCGGGCACGCCATCGCCGGTGACATCGCCGGTGGCGACGTGGACGCCGCCGCGGAACGACGCGTCGTAGACCAGGATGCTGCGGATCAATCCCCCCGCGGCGTCGTAGACGTTGACCTGCGGCAGCCCGCCGGCCCCCGCACCGACCGCGTAGGAGTTCTGACTGACGGCCGTCACCGCCACGTCGTTACCGTCGCCGCCGCGATAGGTGACTTTCAGCGGCACGGGGCCGAACGTCACCGTGCCGCCTTCCGGCAGGTTGACGAACTGGCCGGTCACGGGGTCGGTGCCATCGTTGGCGATGAGGGTGTAGCTCGTGCCGGGCTGGAGTCGCGTATCGGGGGTGACGCTCAGGAACCCGCCCACCTGGGTCGATCCCGTCACCCGCAGCTGCGACGGGCCGGCCGCGGCGATGACGAACGTCGCGAACGTGCCGCTGCTGAGGGACAGGTCGCCCGTATTCAGGATGCCCGGCGCGTCGCCGGGCGGGACGGGGTAGTGCCGGGCAGGTTGGAGGGTGCCGTTGATCGCGGTCAACGGGCCGATGCTGCCGTGGCCGGTGAAGAAGCCGCCCTGGAGGGACACCGGGCCGGCCAGCGAACCGAGCATTTGCAGCGTCCCGCCGCCGACCTGCGTGGCCCCTGTGTAGGTGTTGGCCGCGGACAGGCGAGCCACGCCCAGGCCGAACAGGGTTCGGACGCCGCCGGTGCCGGAGATGACGCCATTGAGCGCTATCGTGCCGTCGCCCACCGCCAGACTCAGGGTGCTACCGCCCAGGTCGATCGGGGCGTCAATGGCGAACCCGCGCGGGAAGGTCGACGCGAACGTCTGGTCGGCGGTCAGCGCGAGCGGCAGCGCGAGCCGCGGGTCGGTGTCGGCGCTCGTGCCGCTCGGCAGCGCGGCGGTGATGCCGGCCGACAGAGCGACCGCGTTGCCGCCGATCGCGTAGTTCAGCCCGTTCAGTTGCATGAAGTCGAACCCGGTGCCGGTGGCGAAGTCGTTGGTAGCGGTAAGTTGCCGCGCCCCGGTCGGGAAGACGAGGCCGTCGCCCGGCTGTGGAGCGACATCGCCGACCCAGTTGATGCCCGATGTCCAGAGGTCGCCGACGGACGGGCTGCCGTCGTCGGGGCCGCCGTCCCAGGTGACGACGGCCGGCACGGCACGGTCTTCGAGACAGATCAAGCGAAGACGAGTCATGGTGCGACTCCACTGTCAAAGACTCACGGCCGGCCCGGAGCGCCAGCGACGTGACACGCGACCCGTCGCTGGCGCTCCGGGCTGGCAACGGCCTATCCGACGAAAACGCCGCCCAGGAACGCCGGGTCGAAGGCGAGCAGGTTCAGACGCGGCGGCGACCCGACGACGACGTGCGGGCCGCCGCCGGGGCCGGCCCCCGTCAATACCTCCGCCCGCCCAGCGACGATCAGCGTGCCGACGGTGACGCCGCCGCGGAAGTTGGCGTCGTAGGCGTAGAACGCCCCGAGCGGTGCCCCGGTCACCCCGTCGAAGGTGCGGACGAGTGGCCCGCCGCCGACGCCGGGGCCGGTGATGATGTCGGCCCGGAAGTCGCCGTTCAGGTCGCCCGCGGCGACGTACACGCCGCCCCGGAACGACGGGTCGTAGGCGTTGAACTCGCGAATCAGGTTGTGGGTGTAGAAGCCGAACACCCGCACGTCCGGCCCGCCGCCGGGGCCGGGGCCGGTCACGATGTCGGTCAGGCCGTCGCCATCGACGTCGCCGACCGCGACCGACACGCCGCCGGTAAACGACGGGTCGTAGGCGTAGAAGTCGCGGAATAGGGTATTGTGTGAGCCGCCGATGTTGGTCAGTTGGCGGAAGGCGCGGACGAGCGGCGCGCCGCCCGCGCCGGGGGCGGTGACCACCGCGGCGTCTTCTCCGTCGAAGTTGGCGCTGATGGCGACGAACAGGCCGCCGCGGAAGGCCGGGTCGTAGGCGTTGAACTCGGTCAGGAGCCGGCCGCTGTTCCCGTCGAACACTTTCACGTGCGGCCCGCCGCCGGGGCCGGGGGCGGTCACCACGTACGAGCCGGCACCGCTGGCGGTCGCCACCCGAACGCCGCCGCGGAACGCTTCGTCGTACGCCAGGATGGTGCGTAGCAGGGTGCCGCCGCCGTCGTATACTCGCACCAGCGGCCCGCCGCCCGCCGCCGGCGCGACGGCGAACAGCCCCGGCACGGCCACGGCGTCAACCACCAGTTCCACGTCGTTGCCGTCGCCGCCGCGGTAGGTCACCCGCAGGTAACGGCCGCCGACCGACCCGACGACTTCGCCCTCGGCACTGCCCAGGAATGCGCCGACGATCGGGTCGGTACCGTCGTTGTCGAGGACGCGGTATCGGGTAGTGGCTAAGTGCATGTCGATGGTTCGTCTGGTTCGTCCTTCGTTGCCGTCAGGCGAAGCCCAAGGAAGCGGCAAAGCTTGTCGGCGGTGTCGAGCGTCAGGCCGCGTTCGCCGTTCATGAACCGATGCACGATCGGCTGGGAGATGCCGGACGCCTTCGCCACTGCGTACACACTCAGGCCTGTAGCGTCCACAGCTCGGCGAATCGTGTCGGCCAACGTAGGGCGAGCCGATTTAGCCTTGCCCATTGTCGGTCTCCCGGTCCAGGACGCCGCCGCACGCTGGACACCGGCAGCGTCCGCGACATTCACGGATCGCCCGAACTGTAGGGCACCAGTTGCGGCAGGCGCGGCATTTCAACCGTCCCTCCTGCAGGGCGATGACCGACTCAACAGGCAGGCGCACCGGCCGCCCACGCCCCGTCTTACCCCGCAACATGCTGACACCCCTTCCCGTCGATGAGATAGCTCGCCCCGGTCAGGCGGATCGAGCCAAACACGGTGCCGGTGGCGAAGTCGTGGTTGTTGGCGAGCCGGTTCGCGCCGAGGGGGAAAACGAGGTCGTCGCCCGGTTGCGGCACGGCGTCGCCGACCCAGTTGGCCGCGTCGGACCACAGCGCGTTGGTCGCCGAGCCGCCGTCCCAGGTGACGATGGCTGGCACGGCACGCTCTTCCAGGCGCAGGAGGCAGAGCCGAAGCGTAGCGGATTTCATAGATGGGGTTCGCTACAGGATGTCGGTCGAGGTGGGAACGGGCCGCTATCGCCATACGTGCCTTGGCTTGCCCGTCGGAGGTATGCTACTGCGCCACCTTTCTACGGCATATTCCGGAGGCGGCCGGCCAATTCGTTGCATTCGTTGCATTCGTTGCATGCAACGAATATTCGTTGCACGACCCCACACCCCTTTTTCGTGCAACGAAAGACGAATCGCTGCCGCGGCTGCCCACGTTGCCTTGGCCGGGCCGGTACGGTTATGGTATCACTACCGCCACCGCCAGGATCGCGCCCGAAAGCGAGTATGCTATGAATCCCGTCGAACCGACGCTGTACGAGTCGCCCTTCCGCCGCCACAAGACCCGCGTGGTCGAAGTCGGCGGCGTGCCGGTCGGCGGCGACAACCCGATCGTCGTCCAGTCGATGACCACGCCCGATACCAATCAGGTCGAGGCGGTGCTGGCCGAAATCCATCGGCTCGAAGAGGCCGGCTGCGAGCTGGTGCGCGTCACCGTGCCCAAGCCGGAGGACGCGGCCGTCCTCGGCACCATCCGCAAACAGATCAACCTCCCGCTCATCT
>CAZNSL010000229.1:0-2181 GCA_964574975.1 uncultured Alcaligenaceae bacterium
CCGCAACGGTGTACGATCAGCGACGAACTACGGCTACCCCCGTGAACGGATACGACCGCGAAGTCAGTCAGGAAGAGTAAGCCGCGCCTTAGCGAACTCAACTTCGGATAATGCGGTCGCAACAGTGTGAGCAAGTCATCGAGGTCGTGCGTCTTCGGGATGAACTGCCCAAGTTGGTCCAGTAGCGCCTTCAGGTACTTCTCGGCCGATTGCTGGCAGTGGAAGCAAAGTTGGTCACGGAACGGTTCGCTTCCGGACGCGATCTTGGCGACGAGCCGGTAATCGTCTTCCGCTTTCTTCACCCATTCCCGCGTCGACCTTCGCATACAACGTCTTGCCTCTCGTCACGATGTCCGTGTGGAACGAGTCGCCCTCCTTCAGCCGCCACCCCATGTTGTGCGGCGTCCTGACGAGCAAGTCCATCGGAAACGGCGCGGGCAACTCCCAACGGATTTTGACGGCCATGTCGTGCTGGTTGCGGCAGCGCATCACCACGAGCAGATCGACGTCGCTGTCGGCGTGCGGCGTGCCGTAGGCGTGCGAGCCGAACAGGATGATCTTGTCGGGGGCGAACCGCTCCGCAATCTGCTTCGCGTAGCGGCGGATCGCGCGCATCGGTACGTCGGCCCCACGGTAGCGCTTCTGGGTCATGCCTTTATCGTACACCGGCGCGGCCGCCGCGCTCAACTCTCCGGCTCTGGCACCGCCTCGAACAGCGGCGTGCTGTCGAACAGGTTGCGCGGCCGCAGCGTGAAGCCGGTCCAACTCGTCAGCGCGACGTGCGGGTAGTTAGACACGCCGTTGGGGGCCAAATCCTCTGCCCGCGGCACGTGCAACAGCGGCGAGTTGTGGAACACCACCACCGGCTTCTTGTCGATCGCCCGCGGCGGGTTTTGCACGTAGCGCGTCACCTCGAAGTAGCGCGGCGTCGTCGGCACCTCGCCGGTCACCCAGAAGTCCTTGTTGGCCGCTTCCAGTTCCTGCGGGAAGTGCCGCACCGTACCGGAGCGGATCGGCATCAGGTCGTATGCGCTCGCCAGGGGCTTCGGGTGGCGGTTCTTGCGCACCGTACTCTCGATGCGCAAGGTCGTGAACTCCTCCGGCACCCACTCGGCCGAACCTTCCAGGGCCGGCGTCGTCAGCGGGCTGCCCGGCGGTGTGCCGAACGGCCGCACGTCCACGCGGTAGCGACCGTCGTGTAGGCTGCCCGGCTCGCGGTAGACCAGCGGCATCCGCCGCACCAGTTGCACGACGTTCGACTTCGGGCCGCCCTCCTTCGGGTTGGTCGGATCGCCGAGGTCTGGCTCGAACACCCAGCAACCGACGTGCAAGTGAACGTCGCTGTTGTCGGCCTGGCGCGGCAGGAGGTTCCGCGCAGTGCCGCCGACGCGGCAGGTGATGCTGCCCTCGTCGTGGAAGGCGTACTCCATCAGGTAACGGTAGTTAGCGCCGTAGAAGTTGACCCACAGAAGCATCTTCTCGCCGCGCCGCCCGCGATCGCCTCCGCCGCCGTAGCCGTAGCCGCTGTCCGCCAGCCAACGAACGCCGTCGTCGTGCAACTCCTTGTACACCTTGTTCGACTGGTTCGGATCGGCCGACGTGAGGATTTCGCCGGGGCCAACGCAGGGTGGGCCGAGCAACTTCTGGTCGGCCGGCTGGATGTGGAACGCGAACGAGGTCACGTCGCGGTAGCGCGGGAAGCCGGGGTCGTAGGGGACGAATATCTCGCTGACTTCGAGGTTGCGCAGCACCGTGATCCAGCGCGGCTGGCGGTTCTTGTCCTTGTACATGAACTTCGCCGAGTTGATCCGCAGCACGCTCGACGGCGGCCGATAGTTGCCGCGGCCGTTGGTCGGATTGGTGACCTCCCACTGCACGACCCAGGCGGTGTCGCTGCCGGCGATGTTCTGGGTCTCGTAGCGCCGGGCCGGGAAGCCCTGGCGAACGACATTGCCCTCGACCGGGAACGGCAACTCGCCGTCGGCCTCCTGGCGATGGGCGCTGGCGGCCGACGGCCGCAGGCCGAGTACGACGACGGCGATCGCGCCGGCCACGGCAGCGAATCCAGTGACGACGGCGACGCGGCGAGTGTTGGTGGTCATACGTGGCACCTGGTGTTCTTGGCGAGGTTCGCCGCGACGCGCAGCGCGAAGCCCCCCGCTCCCCTGCGCGGCGCGGCGA
>CAZNSL010000229.1:2191-7871 GCA_964574975.1 uncultured Alcaligenaceae bacterium
GCCCTCGGCCCCCCGGCCCCGCACCGCCACCCCCCCCGCCCCGCGCGGCGTCGCGGCGAACCGTCAGTTCCGCTCCCGGATCGTTTCGCGCGTGACGTTGACGCTGACGTTGATGACCTTCGCGTGCCCCTTGCGGCGGAATTGCAGCATGACGACGCGGTCGCCTGGCTCGCCGTCCGGCACGCCCTTGGCCGACACCTGATCGAAGAGTGCCGTGACCTCCACATCGCCAGGGGCGACGCCTTCCATGAGCGCCTGGACGGCGGGTGACTTCGCGCGGGCCAATTTCAGCGCGTCGACCCGCTCCTCGCGTGCCAAGGGCGGTGCGTGGTTGACCAGGACCTCCGGGTCGCCGATCGGCTGGCCGGTACTCAGGTCGATGGTGCGCTTGACGGTGATGCCGGGCTTGCCCTTCACCGGGTTCGGGCGATACCAGTACACGTCGGCCTTCTCCGGGCCATCCTTGCCGGTCGCCTTGTGCGGCCGGACTTCCGTCAGGTACTCCTTGAGGGGAGTCGCGGCCGGCGGCGCGGGCGGGTTCGGATTGACCTGCACGCCGGTCTCGGTGCGGTCCACCCATTTGGCGCGTTCCGGCACCCACTGCTTCGGCTTATCGCGCTTTTCCAGGTAGGTTTCGAGCGTCTTGCGCTTCGCCGCGGGGATCGACTCGGGGATCAGCCGCTCGGCCTGAGCGTGGACCGCGCCGGCGGCCAACAGGGCGACGAGGAGCGCACACGACTCGGACATGTCTCGGCCTCCGGGTGCGGGCGGCGACGGCCCGCTGCTCCGATTGTCCCCGAAAGCGGCCGCGGCGGAAAGGGGCGGGAAGAATTAGCCACAGATAAACACAGATCAACACAGATGAATACATGACTTTGGTCATGTATTCATCTGTGTTGATCTGTGTTTATCTGTGGCTAATTCTTCTGCGTCGCGTCGCCGCAGAAGTATTGCAACGTCGCGTCGCGCTCGGGGTCGTAGCCCGCCGGCCGCTTCACCGTGTAGCCGATCGCCGAACCTTCGCCGAGGCCGGTCGGCAGGCCGCAACCGCAGCCGATCAGCCCCGGCGGCGGGCCGCCGAGCGTTTCGGCCCACCACGATTTGTCGAAGAATAGCGCGACGTAATCGAGCTGCTGGGCCTCGTGCGTGTACAGCAGGCCGCCGTCGCGCAGCTTCGGCCAGAGGTGCGTCAGGCAGGTTCGCAGGGATGCGTGCAGGTCCACGTCGAGGAATGCGAAGACGAAGCGGCGGTCGGCGGCGAGCGTCGGTAGCGTGCTATCGAAGTAGCCCTTCACGAACTCGCACACATCGAGCGCCCCGTAGCGGCGGACGTTGTCGCGCACCTCGTCGAGCCGGCCGGCGTAGTCGCCCTTCTTGTACTTCTCGTAGCGGCCGTAGTGTTCGCTGACGTGAACCTCGTCGCCGGCGGCCGGGGCCGGCAAACCCTCGAACGAATCGCACACGACGAGCCGCCGGCCGACGGCCCGGCAGACGAGCGACAGGCTCGCGGTGCTGCTGCCCTTGTAGGAGCCGCACTCGATCGCGTCGCCCGCGAACGCCTTCGGGACCGACAGAAGACCGGCGGCAAGGTGGAGTTGCTCGAGCCAAGAGGTGCCGCTGGTGATGCGCCGGGTGTTGCGGCGGATTGCGCGCAACAGGGCGAGCTTATCGCGCACGCCGAGGCCGTACTCGCGGCCGAGATCGCCGCGGAGAAAGAAGCGCGTATACGCCGGCCACGCGACGGCGTGGGCCACGGCATCGGTCAGTCCTCGGATCAGTCGCGGCACGGCGGTCCCCCGGACGGGTCGGTTCGGTCCAGGGAAGGATACCACACAACGCGCCGCGGGGCGCTACGGCACGGAGGCCCCGAAGCGGTTGCGGAACTGGCTGAAGTCGAAGGCGTTGATCGTGCCGCTCCCGTCGAAGTCGAGATAGTCCCGGTACGCCGGCTGGCCCGTGGACGAACCGAAGGCCGGGACGAACATGGCGTAGTCGAGGGCATTGACCACGCCGTTGCCGTTGGCGTCGCCGAACAGGCGGAACAGGCCGTTGGCGGCCGTGCCGTTCAGGGTGTAGTCGTCGCCGCCGGTACCGTTGCCGTCGCCGTCGAGTTGCATCCCGCCGGCCGATACCTGGCTCGCCCGCACCAGGACGCTGTAGCGGCCATCGGCCAGCGACCCGAACTCCGTCTCCGCGCCGATGAAGCCCGACAGCGTCACGACGGTCAGGCCGTTGACGATATTGGCCGTCGCCGTGAAGCCACCGACCGCTGCGCCGTCGATCCGCGACAGGGCGAAGGCGTTGGCCACCGCGCCTGCGAACGTCACCTGGGCGCTGAACGTCACCGCCAGCGTCGTGACCCGCGACCGCTGCGTCTCGTTCGCCTGACCCGCGTTGACCGTCACGCCCAGGACGCGGGGTGGCACGGCCGCGATGCGCGTCAGCGTCACGTCATTGCCGGTGCCGCCGGTGTAGATGATCTGGTATGTTTGCCCGTTGACCGTCAGCGTCGCGTCCTGCGGCAACAGGTCGAAGGTGCCGTTGACCGGCTCGGTGCCGTCGTTATCGACGATGCGCAACACGGTCCCCAGGGGCACGTCGCCGCCGACGATCAGGTTCAACGGGCCGCTGAGGGCGACGGAGCCGGCGACGGCCAACTGGTCGTTGGCGACGCCTGGCCCGAGGCCAGCGACCTCGCAGTCCATCGCGCCGGACAGGGTGACGGCCCCGTTGACGTTGAGGGTACCGGGCGAAAAGCCGGGGCTGATGGTGCCGGGGCTGACGATGGTGCCGGCAAACGTTCCGGTGCCTGCGAGGGTGCCGCCGGCGACGTTGGTCAATCCGCCGGCCGTGTCGAGCGTCGAGCCGAGGGCGAGCGTCAGCCGGCCCGCATTCGAGAGCGTGCCGTTCGCTGCGAGGCTCCGTCCTCCAGCAAGCGACAGCCGGCCGTTGGTCGCGATGCTGTTGAGGGGGGCCAAGGCGTCGTTGCCGAGCGAGAGGTTGATCAGGGACGACGTGGGGCCGGTCAGCGTCAGGTCGGCGGCCAGCGTCGGCACCGACCCGAAGAAGCGGAAGCTGCCGGCAACGTCGTAGACTCCGCCGGTCAGCCCCGCGGCGGTCGCGTTGCTGAACGGCGCCTGGATTTGCAGGACGCGCTGGTTGGCGACGGCGAAGGTGCCGAAGTTCGTGACCGGCCCGCCGTTGCCGCTGACCGAATCGACGAGGAAGTCGCCGGGCGCGTCGAGCGTGCCGCGGTTCGCGAACGTGGCCCCCGCCACCAGGCGGAGTTGCCGCGTGCCGCCGGTCCCGGGCAAACCGGCGATGGTGCCGGTGTCGGTGTTGTTCACCGCGCCGCCGGCGACGACGAGCGTCGTCTGGAGCGCCGTGCCGGTCGAGGATAGTTCGATCCGGCCGTTGTTGAGGATACCCGGCGTGCTGCCGCCCGGCCCGACGTTGAGCGTCACCGGCCCGAACAGGCCGTTGCTCTCCAAACGCAAGTTGCGGAAGTTGACGATGCTCGCCACGGCCGTGCTGCCGGCGAGGACGATGGTCGGGTTGCTGCCGGTGCTGTCGAAGGCCACGTCGTCGGCCGAGGTCGGCAATTGGTCGCCGGCCCAGTTGGCGGGATCGAGCCAATTGGTGCCGTTGCCGGTCGGCCCGCCGTCCCAGGCGATCAGGGCCGGGACGGCGCGTTCCTCCAGACGAGTGAGTTCGGGGCGGCAACGCGGCCGGCGAGTGAGTGCGGACGGCATGGCCTGGACTCCAGTGTGCCGAGAATAACTGCTATGAAGGGATGTCGGCGCGGGGCCGGACGGGTGACGCGGCCCGACGGAGAGCCATTAGACTCGCCGGCCCCAGATGTGTCAAACGAAACTGCGGCGCGGATCGGACGTTTGAAGTTCGATCCGCGCCGCCGAGCGACGGTCACGGCACGCCGCTGCCGAAGCGGTTGCGGAACTGCCCGAAGTCGAAGGCGTTGATGACGCCGTCGCCGTTGAAGTCGAGCCAGTCCACGAACGCCGTCTGCCCGGCCGAGGAGCCGAAGGCCGGGCGGAATAGGCTGTAGTCGAAAGCGTTCACCGTGCCGTCGCCGTTGGCGTCGCCGTACAGGCGGTACAGGCCGTTCGCCACGCTGCCGGCCAAGACGTAGTCGTCGCCGCCGGTGCCGTCGTCGTTGCCGTCGATCGGCACACCATTGGCACTGATCTGGTTCGCTAGCGCCGTCAGCGTGTAACGACCGTCGGCCAAGGAGCCGAACTCCGCGCCGGAGCCGCCGAAGCTCGTCAGCGTCACCACCGTTGCGCCGTTCACGATGTTGAGGATCGCCGTGAACGCGACCGGCGCGTTGTCGCTCGTTCGCTTCAACTGGAAGGCGGCCGACGGCGTGGAGGCGAACGTCATCACCGAGTTGAACGTCACCGTCAGGCTGGTGACTCGCGAGCGCTGGGCCGAGCCGTCGTTCACCTCGACGGCTGCGACGGCCGGCCGCGGCGTCACGGTGATCGCGACCGGGGCCGTGGTGGAATAGACGCCGTTGCTCGCCGAGTACAGGAACTGGTCGGTGCCGGTGAAGGTCGCGTTCGGCGTGTAGGTGAACGAACCGTTCGGGTTGACGACGACGCTGCCGTGCGCCGGCGGCGTCACCAGGCTGGCCGTCAACGAGGCCGCGGTCGGCACGGCACTGACCGCGATGTTATCGACGGCCCACCACCAGTTATTGTTGGCGTCGGTCAGGCCGAAGCGGAAGCGGACGCTGCCGCCGGCCGGGTTGTTCACCGGAATCGAGACGGCCTCGTTGCGCTGGTCTTCGCTGAACCGGGTGAAGATGCGCGTCGTGGTGGCGAAGTTATCGAAGGACGCATCGATGAACGCCCGCTGATTGCCCTCGGGGCGGAAGCTGCTGTCGAGGTTCAGCACCAGCGAGTTCGCCCTCATTCCGGCGAGGCTGATGGCCTGCGTGGTCATGAACGTGTTGTAAGTCCCGGCGGGGTGCGGCGCGTCGTCCCACTCGTCGGAGTCGGCGACGGCGATGGTGCCGCTGCCGTTGGCGAAGTCCGAACGGTTCTGGTTGCCGGAGACGGTGACCCAGAAGTCCTTGTCGGCGAACGACCAGCCGGCCCATTCGAAGACGCCGTCGTTGGCGGTGCCGAAGCCGGGCACGCCGGAGCGGTCCACGCTCCAGCCGGCCGGCGGCGTATGCGTGAAATCGGTGCCATCGCCGCCCGTCTCGTCCACGGCCGGGCCGAGCGGCAGCGCGTCGAAGTTCTGGCTGTAGAGGACGACCGGCGGCGTCGCGTCGTTGGCCAGTAGACCCGGAGCGGGCACCGTGAGCGGCAACCCCTGGCGGGTGGTGTAGCTGTCGGGGTACGCGATCGTCGGCGGGCCGGGCGGCACGTTGCCGGCGTCCCACAGCGAGCGCACCTCGTCGTCGCGCAGCTCGCGCCGCCACACCGAAAGTTCGTCGATGGCCCCGGTCAGCCCGGTGCCGTAGAGGTGGGTGCCGTCCTGGCCGAGGTTCCACGGCAGGGCCGAATCGACGTTGCCCAACGGGCCGATGTTCTGCGCCAACTTGTAGAGGATGCCATCGGAGCCGACGTACAAGAAGCCGTTGCCTTCGCGGTCGAAGACGCCACTGATAAACGCCCATTGGCCGACGGCGATGTCCGCGAAGTCCCATTCG
>CAZNSL010000230.1:0-7862 GCA_964574975.1 uncultured Alcaligenaceae bacterium
CACCGCCGCGCTCGCCGCCGCCCTCGGCCGCGTGCCGAGCGGCTTGTTCATCCTAACCGCCCGCCACGGCGACACCGAGACGGGCATGCTGGCCTCGTGGGTGCAGCAGTGCTCGTTCGACCCGCCGCAGGTGACGGTCGCGGTCCAGCGCGGCCGGCCGGCGCACGCCCTGTTGCCCGACGGGGCCGAGTTCGTGCTGAACGTCATCCCCCTCGGCGAATCGGCCTACGTGAAGCACTTCGCTAAGGGCTTCGATGTCGGCGCGTCGGCGTTCGCTGGGCTGACCGTCGAACGCACCGCCAGCGGGGTCGCGGTTCTACCCGACGCGCTCGCGCACCTGGTCTGCCGCGTCGCCAGCCGGGCCGACGGCGGCGACCACGAGCTACTGATCGCCCGCGTCGAGGGCGGCCGGCTGCACGCCGACGGCAAGCCGTGGATCCACGTCCGCAAGAACGGGCTGAGCTACTGAGGCTGCTGCCATGTCCGACGACGCCGACATCCCCGCCGGCGCGGTCGTCAGCGACGACGCCCGCCGGACCGAGCGCATCCCGCCGGGTCAGGTGCGGACGCGCAAGTGGCCAGTTCTGCACGCCGGCGAAACGCCGCACTACGGCGACCTGAGCGCCTCCTGGGACTTCTACGTCTTCGGCGAGGTCGAGGCGAAACGCCGCTGGACCTGGGGCGAGTTCGTCGCCCTGCCGCGCGTGCAGGTCTACGCCGACATGCACTGCGTCACCCGCTGGAGCAAGCTCGGCAATTTGTGGGAGGGCGTGCCGACGCGCGAGTTGCTCCACCACGTCGCGCCGAAGCCATCGGCGAAGTTCGTCGTGGTCCACTGCGAGGCCGGCTTCACGACCAACCTGCCGATCGACGACTTCTTCGGCCCCGACTGCCTGTTCGCGCTCTCGCACGATGGTCGGCCGCTGGAGCCGGACCACGGCTACCCGGTGCGGCTGGTGGTGCCGAAGCTGTACGCCTGGAAGAGTGCCAAGTGGGTGCGCGGCGTCGAGTTCCTGGCCCGCGACGTGCCCGGCTTCTGGGAACGGTTCGAGAACGGCGGCTACCACATGCGCGGTGACCCGTGGGTCGAGGAACGGTTTCGACCGTGACCGCATGGCTCGTCCGAGCCGGAAGCGATACCGCTGCGAGCCGCCGTCGCACTCAATCGGCAATCGTTCATCCCCTGGCGGCGTGCCGCTTCGCGGGCCGACGTTTACACTGAATTACATTCGCCGAACGACGACCCGTGCGAGTACCGAGCGATGCGAATCGGGGCACGTCACCCTGGCCTGATGTTGGTGGCCCTCTTTGTGGCTTCGTCGGTTGCACGGGCCGGCACCACCAACAGCTTGCTCGATCTGTCGTCCGACGGCAAGCTTCTGCTCGCCGCGAACACCGACAACGGCACCGTGACGGTCATCGACACCGCGGCTGCAACGGTTCTCCGCGAAATCGCGGTGGGCGAGCAGCCCGAAGGAGTCACCTGGATCGGGGCTGGCCCGCTGGCAGCCGTCACGCTGTTCCGTGCGGATCGACTCGTTCTCTTCGATGCCCTGGCGGGCACCGTCCTCGCGTCGATCCCCGTACCAGCCGATCCCTACGGCGTCGTGGCCACAACCGACGGCCGACGCCTGTGGGTTAGCCACGACTACGCCGGGAGCGTCAGCGAGATCGACCCACTTGCTCGGGCCGTGGTGCGCACCATCCCAGTCGGCCCGTCCGCGCGAGGTTTGGCGCTGGCACCGGACGGCCGGCAGCTCTACGTCGCGGAGTTCCTGTCCGCCCGCCTGCACGTGGTCGATACGGTCCTCGGTCGCGTCGTAACCACGGTGGACGGCCACGACAGCGACGCGCTGTGCCGACAAGTCGTGGTTCACCCCCGCCGGCCAAAGACCTACCTGCCGCACATCCGTTCGCGCACGAACGTCATCAGCGCCCGCGGATCGATCTTTCCGCAACTGTCCGTCTGCGATCTGGGACCGAGCGGCGACGCCTACCCGCCGCGGCGATCGTCCCTGGCGCTCGACACGTTCAACGGCGTCTACGTCACGGCCAACCCGTGGGAAGCGACCGTTTCGCCGGACGGCAAGCGACTCTACGTCGTCTACGCCGCCACCGACGACCTGAACGCGGCCGTCGTGGTCGACGACGACCCGCGCGAACTCAAGCGATCCGGCCGACCCGTTCGCGTTGGTCGCAACCCGCGGGCCGTGCGCGTCAGCGCCGACGGCAGAACGGTGTACGTCTACAACGCCCTCGATTTCGCCGTCGGTGTCCACGACGCCGCGACGCTCGAGCAGCGGACGGTCATCGCGTGTTGCAAGCCGCCGCACACCCCGGACTGGCTGCGCGGCAAGATCCTCTTCCACAGCTCCGACCCGCCGATGACCCGCGCCCGTTGGATCGCCTGCTCGTCGTGCCACCCCGACGGCCACAGTGACGGCCGGGTGTGGCAGAACCCCGAGGGACCACGCAAGACGCCGCACCTGTTCGGCGTCGCTCACACGCACCCGCTGCACTGGTCCGGCGATCGCGACGAGGTCCAGGATTTCGAGTACACGATCCGAAGCAAGCTCATGCAGGGCAAGGGACTCTTCAAAGGGTCGATCGAGCCGCGAACCGGTTTCGAGCCGGTCGAACTGGGCGAACGCTTGGCCGGCCGATCTCAGGACCTCGACGCTTTGGCGGTCTACACGAACTCGTTCTCGTTTCGCCTGTCGCCGCACGTCGCCGCACCCGGCATGCTTGCGCCGGACGCCGAGCGGGGTAAAGCGATCTTCGCGCGCCCGGACGTCGGTTGCGCGACCTGCCACTCCGGGCCGTACTACACCGACAGTAGGACACAGCGGCCGCTGAACCGGCACGACGTTGGGACAGGCGACGACCCGCGCGAGCGTATGGGCCCGCAATTCGACACGCCGACATTGCTCGGCGTCTACCGCTCCGCCCCGTACCTGCACGATGGGCGGGCGCGAACGCTCCTCGACGTGTTGACGGTGGCGAACCCGCACGACCGGCACGGCCACACGAGCCACCTGACGCCCGCCGAGCGGGCCGAACTGGTGGCGTTCCTCAAGGCGCTGCCGTACGAGCTACCGCCGTCCGAAACGGCGAACACCGTCAAATACCACCTTCGCAAGCCGTAGCCGCCCATTTTCGCCGCTGCCGCCCCTGTTCGTAGGCCGACGAATAGGTAGCTCTAGCTACGTGCCGTATTCGTTTCGCGATCGTTACCTCAAGGAGATTGAGTCCATGCGATTGGCTGCGTTCGGAGTGGTAGCGGGTGCGCTGCTCGTCAGCGGCGCGCTCGCGGGGGAGGCGGTCAAGTCTGGCCCGGAACCGGGTGCCAGCGTCGACCCGTTCCACCCCCTCAACGTGACGGGCAAGTTCGCGGGCGACAAGCAGTGCCTCGTCTGAGCCAACGGCAACAACCCCGTCGTCGTGGTCTTCGCCAAGAAGGCCGACGGGAGCTTGACCGGTCTGGTCAAGAAGATTGAGGCCGCCCTCGTTAAGAACAAGTCCGCCAACCTGCGTAGCTTCGTCGTCCTCACCAGCGATGCGAAGGACGCCGAGAAGAAATTGAAGAAGCTGGCCGAAGCCGAGAAGATCGAGCGTACCGTCCTGACGATCGACAACCCGGGCGGCCCGGAAGACATGAAACTCGCGAAGGACGCCGATGTCACGGTCGTCCTTTACGTCAAGAAGAAGGTCAAGGTCAGCCACGGCTTCAAGGGTGACCTGACCGACAAGCAAATCGACCAAGTCCTGGCGGACTTGCCCAAGATCGTGGCCGAGAAGCCCAAGTAGTCCTGAGTTTGGCTCGCCTACCAAGGATCGCGGAACCTCACGGCACCGCCGGGGCTTGTCGCCCCGGCGAACTTTTTTCCATCGCGCCGTCGCGGTCGTTCGGCGATATCGCGGAGTCGATACACAGGCCACCCCTTCCACCGCCCCGCGCGTAGCATATCCCGTGATCCCGGTTGCTCACCGAACCTGGGGCGAGGGGCCGTCGTGCCGCCGGAACCGCTACCGCACCTGGAGACGTTCGTCCTGGCCGCCGAACTCGGCGGATTCACGGCGGCGGCCCGCGCGCTCGGTCTGACGCAGGCGGCCGTCAGTCAGCGCGTCCAGCAACTCGAGGCGGTGCTTGCCGCAGCGCTGTTCCGCCGCAAGGCCGGCCGGGTCGAACTGACAACGGCCGGCCGGCTCCTGTACGACTACGCCGACCGTATCGGCGAACTGCACCGGGAGGCGCGGTCGGCCGTCACGGGCCAACCCGACGTGCTCGACGGCGAACTCGTCGTCGCCGCCAGTTCCGTGCCGGGCGAACACCTCCTATTGCCCCTACTGTCGGCGTACCGCGACCGCTACCCGAAGGTCCGGGTCCGCGCGTCCGTCGCGGACACCTGCGCCGCCCACCACGAGGTCGAGGCTGGGCGGGCGCACGTCGGCCTCGTCGGCGGCCGGAGCGACGGGCCACACTTCGAGTACACGCACATCGGACGCGACCGTCTCGTCCTCGTCGTGCCGCCGGCGCACCCGTGGCGGCGGCGGAAGCACGTCTCGACCGACGAACTCCTGGCCCAACCGCTCGTTCAGCGTGAGCGCGGTTCAGGGTCGCGAGACTGCTTGGATCGCGCCCTCGCCGTCGCCGCGCGATCGCCCCCGGCCTCCCGCATCGCCCTGGAACTGGGTAGCAACGAGGCCGTCAAGGACGCGGTTTCCCGTGGGTTTGGCGTGGCCGTGCTTTCCCGACTGGCGGTCGCCGCGGACGTAAAGTCCGGCCGGCTGATCGCGCTCGATGTACCCGAACTACCGCTCGACCGCGATTTCTGGGCCGTCCGCGACCGCAGGCGCGCCACGGCGGGGCCGGCGTGTCGATTCCTGACCATGGCGGCGTCGCAATTCGGCCAGGCTGGCGCATAAGCCGCGCTTATGGCCCCGAAGTGGACTATCACGGTGGGTCCGGTTCCCCCGCCGGCGCGGAGGAGTATTCTTCCGGGCGACGCCTCTCGCCCGCGCCGCCCGGGAGAGTCCATCATGCCTTGGGTCGAAACGATCCCCGATGCGGCCGCCGGGGCTACCCTGAGGGACGTGTACGGCCGGGTTCTGGCCCGGGCCGGTAAGGTGCCGAACATTGCCCGTCTCCAGAGCCTCCGCCCGGAGACGATGGGACTTGGCTTCGACCTGTATTGCCAGATCATGGACGCTCCGGGCGGCGTCAGCCGGCGGGAGCGGGTGCTGATCGCGACCGTCGTCTCCGCCGTCAACGGCTGCCACTACTGAATGGAGTCGCACGAGAACGACCTCCGGTCGGAGGTCGGCGGCGAGGCCGAGGCGCGAGCCGTCCAGGTCGATTACCGCACCGCGGGCCTCGCGCCGCGCGAGGTGGCACTGCTCGACTACGCGGTCAAGCTGACGCTCAACCCGAAGGCTGTCGGCGCGGGCGACCTCGACGTCCTGCGGCGGCACGGCTACGCCGACGAGCAACTCGTCGATGCCGTCCACTGCGTCGGTTACTTCAACTTCATCAACCGCGTCCTCGATGGCCTGGGCGTCGAGCCTGAACCGTCCATGCGCTACGGCCGAGTCGCCGGATGAACTCGAACGCCATCACCGAATCCTGCGCGCCGTCGCACGTGCGGCGTCTCGGCGTACTGGCGTACGGCGGCCTGTGCTACTTGTTCTTCCTCGCCACGTTCCTGTACGCCATCGGGTTCGTCGGCAACTTCGCCGTCCCGAAGTCGATCGACTCTGGGCCTGACGCGCCGCCGATCCGGGCGGCGGTCGTGGACGTTCTGTTGCTCGGCCTGTTTGCCGTCCAGCATAGCGTCATGGCTCGGCCGTGGTACAAGCGATGGTCGGCCGCGGCGGTACCGCCCTCCGTCGAGCGAAGTACGTACGTCCTGGCGAGCAGCGTGGCGCTGATCGTGCTCTACTGGCTGTGGCGGCCGCTCCCCGGCGTGGTGTGGGAGGTTCGGCACCCCGCGGCAGCGGCCGCGCTGTGGGCGCTGTTCGGCGTCGGGTGGGCCGTGGTCCTGATCGCCACGTTCCAGATCGGTCACTTCGACCTCTTCGGGCTGCGGCAGGTCGCTCTCTACACCCAGTGCCGCCCGTATGAACCGCCGCCGTTCCGCGAGCCGGCCCTTTACCGTGCCGTCCGGCACCCGATCATGCTCGGCTTCGTCGTGGCCTTCTGGTCAACGCCAGTCATGACACTTGGGCATCTGCTGTTCGCGGTAACCACCACGGCGTACATCGTCGTCGGCGTCCGGTTCGAGGAGCGAGACCTTGTGGGCGCGCACGGCGCATCCTACGAAGCGTATCGCCGCCGCGTGCCGATGGTCTTTCCCTGGCCGCGGCCGTGACCGCCGGATCGACTTCGGCAGGCGATCTGGCGCAGTCGCAGAACCGGCGTTGCACGCGGCATGCGTCTCGGGTATGTCATCGCGCCGATTGACGCTTATCCGATTCAAGCTATAGAATCGAAAATGTCGATGCCCAGATGTGGAGGTTTCGCGCCGACATGTTCCGTACGGTCCTGACCGTTCTGCTCGCGCTGCCGATGCTCATGTCGCCCGGCATGTGCGTCTGCCAGTTCGTGCCGTGCGGCCGCGTCCGTTGCGAATCGCCTCGCACAACCTCGGTTTCCAACGACCAATCTCCGGCATCGCGTGCGAGTTGTCGCTGCGCGAAGCAGTGCAAGCGGGCCAAGTGGGATAGCCGGTCGCACGAAGTGCCGGCCAAGCGACTCGCCGACCTTCGGCCCGCTCCGGTGCCGCTCGACCACGTCCCCGGCTGCCCGGCATCCGTCGAATCCGCCGTCCGCAAGGTTTCGCTTCCCGCCGATACGATCCCGACGGTCGATCTTCCAGCCGTCGCGTGGGCGTATACGCCCGTCTGCGCCTTTCGGCAGCGGTACTCGGATCATCGTCTCGCCCGTTTCCCGACGGATGCTCCACTCTTCGTGTCGCACTGTTCCCTCCTCATCTAGCCATTCGCTGAGCCGCGCTCAGGTCGCGTGAGGCTCGCCGACGCGCGAGTCCGGCGGTGCCCGCATCGCCGCGTCACGCCGACCCCGCGTTAACCCGTTACCGCCAATCGAACCGACTACCAACCGGCCCAGGTCGCGAACGACCTGGGGCCGAGGGGGCCATATGAGTGCCACCGATACCCACGTCGGGCACCGCCATCCGGTGCCGATGAACGACGCGGCTGTTGAGCCGAAACGCGGCATTCTCGCCAGCGCCGCGCGGTCGCTATCCACGGCCGCCGTCGTCGCCGGCCTGGCCGGGTTCGCCTACTGGGGCCATGCGACCGAATGGCACTTCGGCCTGGGCCGAACTGCGACGCACGAGGCGTCGGTGAACGACCGGCCGGCCGACACTGCCCGCGTCACGGTCGGCCCCGGTCGCGAGACCGTCATCACCTTCGCGTCGGCCGAGGCGGCCGAACGAGTCGGCGTCGATGTCGTCCCGGTCTGGAAGGCGCCGATGACGGAGGCCGTCGCCGCCAGCGGCGAACTGAGCTTCGATCCTCGCACGACGGCTCGCCTGTCGTCGCGGGCGGCCGGCGTCGCCCAACGCGTCGAGAAGAGTGTCGGCGACGCCGTGCGGGCCGGCGATCTCCTGGCCCTGATCGACGCCGCCGACGTGGGCAAGGCCAAGGCCGACTTCCAACAGGCGCTCGTCCAGGTGCGGCTCAAGCGTAGAGCGATCGACAGCGCACGCGGTGCCCGCAGTGTCCTGCCGGAGCAGCAGCAGCGCGAGGCCGAGGCCGCACTGCGGGACGCGGAGGTCCGACTCGCGGGGGCTGGGCAGGCGCTCGCGAACCTTGGTCTGCCCGTGCGGCCCGCCGAATTC
>CAZNSL010000231.1:0-7829 GCA_964574975.1 uncultured Alcaligenaceae bacterium
CTTCCTCGTCTGGGCGCACCACATGTTCGTCGCCGGCATCTCGATGTACTCGGCCATGATGTTCTCGGCCCTGAGCTACCTGGTGGCCGTTCCGTCCGCGATCAAGGTCTTCAACTGGACGGCCACGCTCTACAAGGGGTCCATCGCGTTCGAAGCGCCGATGCTGTTCGCCCTGGGGTTCGTCGCCCTGTTCACGGCGGGCGGCATGACGGGGCTATTCCTCGCCGCGCTCGGCATGGACATGCACGTTCACGACACCTACTTCATTATCGCGCACTTCCATTTCATCATGGTGGGCGGCATGGTCATGGGTTACATGGCCGGCCTGCACTACTGGTGGCCGAAGATCACCGGACGCATGTACTCGGACTGGTGGTCGAAACTGTCGGCGCTCATCATCTTCGTCGGCTTTTTCCTGACGTTCCTGCCGCAGTTCATCGTCGGGTACGCCGGCATGCCGCGTCGCTACCACAGCTACCCGGAGGAGTTTCACGTCTGGAACGTGATGTCCACGGCCGGGGCCTCGATCCTCGGCGTGGGCTACTTGCTGCCGCTGTGTTACTTTCTCTATTCGCTGAAAAACGGGCCGCGGGCCGGGCCGAACCCGTGGCGCGCGACCGGCCTGGAGTGGCAGACGCCGTCGCCGCCGCCCACGGAGAACTTCTCGGAAACCCCCGTCGTCGTCCGCGGGCCGTACGAGTACCACCTGGAGAAGGCCCAGAATGAACCCTGAATCTGCCGTCCTGTCGCCCGACGAGCGCACGGCCCTCGGCCAGTCGGTCCTGGTGCGCCGCGCGCTGGAGGAACAGTTCCGCGACCTCGAGCAGCAGCACGAGACGGCCTCGCTGGGGATGTGGATCTTCCTGGCGACGGAGGTGATGTTCTTCGGCAGCCTGTTCCTGGGGCTGGGCGTGTACCACTACCTGTACCCGGAGGCGTTCGAGAAGGCGAGCGTCAGACTCAACTGGGTCATCGGCGGCATCAACACAGTGGTCCTGTTGGTCAGCAGCCTGTTCATGGTGCTGGCCGTCCATTACGCCAAGCTGGGCCGGCGCGACTACCTGCTCCTTTTCCTGGCCCTCACCGCCCTCCTGGGCCTGGCGTTCCTCGGACTGAAGGGGTGGGAGTATTACACCGACTACCGAGACAACTTGATCCCGGGTTGGCGGTTCGTCGACGCCGAATGGACCGGCGCGCAAGGGTTGCGGCCGGAAGAGGTGCCGCACGTCAAGCTGTTCCTCCTCTTCTACTGGATCATGACCGGGCTGCACGGCCTGCACGTGACCCTCGGCATTGCTGCCATCGTCGTGATCTTCGTCTTGGCCCGGCGCGGCACCTTCTCGCCGGCCTATTACTCGCCGGTGGACGTGACGGCGCTCTACTGGCACTTCGTCGATACGGTGTGGATTTTCCTGCTGCCGATGCTCTACCTGCTCGGCACCCATACGTGGTAGCCGCGTCCGCGCGACGCGGGTGCCGTGGAAAGAGGCCCCACGATGGCACATACGATTTCCGTCCGGACGTACGTCGCGGTCTGCGCTCTGCTCGTCCTGTTGACGGTGCTGACCGTGGGGGTTTCCTTCTGGCCCGTTCCGCCCGTCTGGCACACCGTCCTCGGCCTCGGCATCGCCGCGTGCAAGGGCACCTTGGTCGTGCTGGTCTTCATGCATGTGGTGATCAGCCCGCGGCAGGTGTGGATCGTGATCGCGGTGGCATCGTTCTGGCTCGGCATTCTGGTGGTACTGACACTGACCGACTACGTCACGCGCGGCATGGTCCCCGCCGCGACCGGTCACTGAGGGGAGTCAACGATGCGTCCGCCGCCGTCAACGCGCACGCCCCCGGCCTCGCTGGGGATGCTCTCCCTCGTGCTTGGCACCATCGGCCTGCTGTTATTCTTCCTTCCGATCCTGGGGGCACCGATCAGCGCCTTCGGCCTGCTCTTCGGCCTGATTGGGCTTGGCTTCGCCGTCGCGCCTGGAGGTGTGCGCCTTCGCTGGAGTCTTCTAGGTTGCGCCCTGTCGGCCGGGGCGCTGGCGCTCAACGCGGCCGTCGCTTACGCACCGGGCGTCTACTAGCCCGAGGCCATCGCGGCACACCGAGAGTCGGCCCGCGGCACGTCGCGCTGGATGACGGTGGTCGTCAGTTCTTCGTCCATGGCCGGGGCACTCGTGGAATATACCAACCCGGGACAGTTTTCCGCTTTTGTGTCCATCCGCCCCTCTCCGGTACGGTGAGAGACGGGAACCTATTGGAGGAACGATCGTGACTCGAGTACTGCTCGCGCTTGCGGCTGGTATCGTTGTCGGTGCCAGCGTGGTGTACGCATCTCACCCCAACGCCGCTAGCGAGAAGGCGAAGGTCCTCTCGACCACCGACATCAAGGAAAAGCTGGACGGCAAGGAGGCGACGGCAAGGGTCGTGGAGTTGACGATCGAGCCGGGGCAAGCCGGCGCCCCGCACCGCCACCCCGGGCCGGTGTTCGGGTACGTCGTGGAAGGCGAGTACGAACTGGGCATCGACGACCAGCCGATCAAGGTCCTCAAGGCGGGCGAGACGTTCTACGAGCCGACCGGATGTCTGCACCGGGTGTCGAAGAACCCGGGCAAGGTGAAGACCCGCCTCATCGCGATGGTGCTACACCCGCGGGACGCGAAACAGATCGCCGTCCCGGAAGTGAGGAAGGATTGACAAGAAAGGGATCAGAGATGAAAAGAGTGACAGGTTTTGCCGTCCCTTTTTCATCCCTCATCGCTCTAGGCGGGTCAACCACCGCCGCTCCTCGGCCGTCAGCGTCACCAAACGCCGCTTCGCCATGGCGGACCTTCTGCCGGGGCAAACGGCAGGAATAGGCCGTCTGGATCAGTCGTCAACTCGTCAGTGGCAGCCGACTAGCCCTTGGGCGGAAATGCGACCGGCCAAGCTTCCGTCCTGGGAGCTTGGCCGGTCTGAATTGCCGCACGTAAGCAGCCGCAGCGATGCCTCACGACAAGGTGACGCTCCCCGTGCGGATCGTGCCGCCGGCGTCCCTCGCCTTAATCATGAGTTTCGCCGCGCCTGAGGTGTCGTCAAACCAGACCCCGCAGTCACCGTCCACTAGGTCGCTGTTGTCGGGGGCCGACGTCCGGGTCACAACAACTCCCGTTGCGTAGAGCAGGCCGCGCCGCTGGCTCGCGGCCGTGGAATGGTGGACGATGTCCAGGATGCTCCCGGTCGGAGGGCTACCGTCCGTCGCGAACGTGGCGTTCGTCTCGATCATCAGGATGAGTTCCGCCGCCTGCGTCCCCACCGTCCGTCGCACCCTAAGCCAGCAGTCGTTACCGTCCTCGTAGATTTCTAAGTCAAAGTCGTCGCCAGCAAAGAACTGCCGGCCCTCGCTCAGCGGCAGGCAGCGGTACCAGCCCCCCGAGCCGGAATAGCCGCGGCCGACCAAGTACTGCCGCGCGATCGAGATGCCGTAGCCGAGCGCCGTGACCGACACCCTCGCCCAGATCGACGACCTCAGCCCGCTTAGTTTGCCGACGTAGGCCGTGTCATCGACGGTCGTCGGCAGCGCCAGCGAAACCTGTTCGAGAGCGACGCGGGTCCAGGTACCGGGGATCGGCAGCGGGGTGCCCATGTTGTCGCCCCGGATCGTCCCGTAAACGGGGCCGGTGATCCGGCCGCCCGTGCCATCCAACAGCAGGATCGTGGCGCTAACGTTGTCGATGACGTGCCCCGTGCCGTTCTGAACGACGATGAGCATGGGCTCGCCGTAGGACCACACGTCCTTGAGAGTGAATCGGTCTGCCTGTATGTAGAAGACGGGAGCCCCGTCGCCGACGAAGAAGTCGCACCCTCGGAACCCGAAGTCAGAGAACGAGTTTGCGAACCCGGGCCCGGCGTTCCAGAACCGGCACCGCTCGGCGTTGATCCGTTCGCCGCCGATTACATGCGCGTAGGCGTTCACGATATCGCAGTCGCGGAAAGTCAGGTCGGTGCAGAACTCTTCCGAAGACACCTTGACCCGCGACCGCTCGACGACCACGTCGCGGCAGGTGTTCATTCGCAGACCGTCGTCGACCACCGCTTCCGAGTCGGTGACGCTCACGCGGCCGCTGGTGATGAAGATGATGCCGTGGTTCAACAGGCCCGGGTCGGCAAGGGCGCAGCGTACGCGCTCAAGCTTCAGGTCGACGCAGTATTTCCCGGAAAGCTGAGTGACCTGCGACCCCACCCCGGCACCCGTGCCTCCGAGCGTGACGCCGCGGACGGTCACGTCCTCCGTCCACCCACGCGGCGAAACGTCGGCCCGCCTGCCAGGGACTACGGCCGCTCGGTCGTCGGCGTATTCGTTGCGGACGCCGCCCTCGATGGTCAGGACGGTGTCGGTCGAGTCGTAATCGGCACCGAGGACGCGGACGTACTCGCCGTAGGTCGCGAGCACACCGACGCCGTCGGTGATGAACGCCCACGAACCGGCTGGGAACAGACCCGTGGCGTCCTCGCCGGGGATGGTCAACTCGGTGGCCCCGATCGCGACGCCGCCCGGCGCGAGCTTCCTCCCGTTGTACAGGAACTGGGCCGCGTCCACCCCAGAGGTAACCGGCACGTCCAGGGTCATCACGCTCGGGGATCCAGGGACGACGCTCTGGATGACGGCCGTCTGGAGTACCGTCTGCCGGTTAGGGATGTAGTTCTCCGCCTTGAACAGCAGGACCGCATCACCGGCCTTGTACGCGGTGCTGTCGTAAGGCGAGAACTCCAACTCGTCCGGGCTGCTGCCCGGCGTGACACTGTCGACGTACCCGAGACTGGGTCGGCGCACGCCCCCAGTCCTTCACAAAAACGGCTGCCACTTCGTCCCATGTTTTGGGGCGACGAGTTCGTCCAACGCGGCGTCTCGCCTTTCAACCACGACGACGTATGGGTACAGGTGAACCGAATGGACTGCGGCCTGGAACGGCGTGGGTACGTTGCGCATCGCCCCGGAGGCCGCGCCGGGCACGGCGGCGTTCAGCCCGCCCGAAAGCGTCTGCACGAACGATGCAAACGAGTTGTGGACTCCGTGAATGTCCTCGCAAACGTAAACGCCCCCGGGATTCACGTGGGGCAACATCTCCTCGAGTGTCACCGTCTGTTGCTCGGGCTCGTGCCCGCCGTCGTCGATCACGACATCGACGCGGGGCACCCGCTCGCGAAACCGCCGCCAGAACGCGCGATCCGACTGGTCGCCGATGTGGATCGTCGTCGCCTCGTCTTCGTACGCCTTGCACTCGGGCTGAATGTCCACGCCGTGGACGCGGCAGTTCGGACCGAAGTAGTGGTGCCACATCGGCATGCTGCCGCCGCTGTACACGCCAACTTCGACCACGGTGACCGGCCGACCGATGAATTTCGCCAAATGGCGGTGGTAGATCTCGAAGTAATGCAGCCACTTCCAGATGCCCGGCCCCTCCCGAACGCCGTCAAAATACTCCCGGAGGGGGTTGGCGGCCGCGGCCGGGGCTGCGACAGATTCGTTCCGAATCGACGGCCCAGGCTTCCATCGCTGCTCCACCTCGAATCCCCGCACGCGATCGGCCAGATTGGCGAGGTCGTACGCGCTGGGCCGCGGCGATTTCAGCAGCGCACCGACACAACTCGCAAACTTCCGGAATAGACGCGACTTCGCCACGACAACCCTCCAACGACCTTTAACCGACCGACGATGCACAGTATGCTACAGCGCCGACAGCCCTGTTCGATAAGCCTCGAGGGCGACAACCAGGAGAATCGACGTGAAGATCGTCATCATCGGTGGCAGCGGGCTGATTGGGAAGAAGCTGGCGACCCTGCTGCGGCAGCGGGCCCGCAGGCCCGCTACTTCGGCGCGGCGCTGGACGACCGCGGTCTGAATCCCGACGGCATCCCGCGCGTCGGCCCGACACGGTTCGAGACGTGGATTGGCGGCAGGGTGTCGCAGGCGTGAATTCCCGGCCGGCGTAGGCAGCCCGACTTGGGGTTCATCCAACCGGGCGTACGAACACCTCGGAGGAAGAGCGACTGGCACGGCGTCTGCACGCTCATCCTGCCGGCTTCGCCTGTTTGGAGGGTGTGCGATGAAGAAGGTGACGATCCGCCAGTGCCCCGTCTGAGGGGGGATCCGCGAACGCGCCGCCGGTCTGGCGGCCGCCTTACGGAACGAACCTGGCGTCGAGGTGGAGTTGGTGGATGGAGATCGCGGCGAGTTGACGGTCCTGGTGGACGGCCGTGTCGCGGCTCGAAAGTGGTTGCTGTTCCTGCCGTCGGTCGAGAAAGTCCTGGCGGCGGTGCGGGGTGCGGCCCCGCCCGCGTCGAGCGAGGTCCGTGCTGCCGGGGGTGAGGAACGGCAGCGGTGACGGTGGCTCGGCCTTCGTTGCACTTCGCGCCTTGCGGCCAGTTCACCACATTTTCGAACTTCAGCACCATCACCTGGCTCCATGTCGGCTGGTCGAGGTGTTCATTCGATGGTACGATAGAAATCGAATGCGGACGGACTGGTCAGTCCGGCGTATGATCTTCCTGGCGACAACTCGGTCGGGCCAAGCACGACCGCCCAGGTTCGCCCTCGTCGCCGCGAAAGGGATCGGCCGACCGCCGGTATGGTTGGTTAGGTCCAACTGCGCAACCGCATCGCATCGCCTTCCACCCGCTGCGCCGACGAACGCCCTGAGGCATACGCACATGAGCGACTCCTATCGGCGATCTGGTCGCGCCGCTCCCGGCCGTCCACCGCGGTCGGCAAACCGAGTCGCCGTCGCCCTGGTCGTTGCGGCCACGGCCGCCGGCTGCGGACCCGCCCCGCCGCCGGGCAAAGCGGCCAAGCCGGTCGAGGTCATCGTGACCACACCGGTCACCGATCGGGTGACCGACTTCCAGGACTTCACCGGCCGGCTCGAAGCGGCGAAGACCGTGGACATTCGCGCCCACGTCTCCGGCTACGTCACCGACATCCCGTTCAAGGAGGGCGACCTCGTCAAGGAGGGCGACCTCCTGTTCCAGATCGACGTGCGGCCGTTCCGGGCCGACTACAACCAGGCCGTGGCCAACGTCCACCAGACCCAGGCGGACGCGAACTTGCAGGAGAAGAACGCCCTGCGCGTCAAACGGCTGATCGCCAGCTCCGCCGTCACCCAGGAGGACTACGACCAGGTGGTCGCCGCCCTGGAGCGGTCGAAAGCCGCCGTCGGTGCGGCCGTCGCCGCGCGCGACCGGGCCAAGCTCTACCTCGACTACACGCGCGTCATCGCGCCGATCTCCGGCCGCATCAGCCGCCGAGCCATCGATGCCGGTAACATGGTCAACGCCGACAGCACGCTCCTGACCACCGTGGTCTCGGAAGACCCGATGTACGCCTACTTCGACGTGGACGAGCGGACCTATCTCGATCTGGTCGGAGCGGCCCCCGGCGACCGCGGGGCGTGGCTGGCCGGCCAGAAGCACCCGGTCTGGCTGCGGTTGGCCAACGAGGACAGCTACACCCACTCCGGCTTCATCGACTTCGTGGACAACCGGCTCAGCGGCAACACGGGCACCATCCGCCTGCGCGGCGTGTTCGCCAACCCGTCGCACTTGTTCAAGCCCGGTCTGTTCGTCCGCGTTCGCCTGCCGATCGGGCCGCCGTACGAGGCACTGCTGATCCCGGACGAGGCGATCATGAGCGACCAGGGACGGAAGTACGTCTACGTCGTCAATGCGGAAAACGTCGTCGAGTATCGCGCGGTCGAGTTGGGGCAGGCGGTCCAGGGGTTACGGGCGATCAAAAAGGGCATCGCTGCGGGGGACCGCGTGATCGTCACCGGCATGCAGCGGGTCAGACCGAAAGCGGA
>CAZNSL010000232.1:0-757 GCA_964574975.1 uncultured Alcaligenaceae bacterium
TGAGCGACCGGAGCGATTTCCGACTCCGGTCGCTCACGCTCCCGGCTCGCCTTGCGGTTAACGGTCGGGGATGATATACGTCCGGCCCGCCCGAGGAGGGAGCCATGTCCGCACCCGCCACACCCGCCTGGCTCGACGCCGTCACCGCCGCCACGCCCGACCTCGACGGCGACGACGTGCCACTCGTCCCGGCCAAGGCCAAGTCGCGCTTGTCGGCTGAGATCGTCATCGAACCGGCCCCGGCGCCCGCGCCGTCGAAGGCCGAGCCGCCCAAGGTGGAGAAGCCAAAGGCCGAGAAGAAAAAGGCCCGCCTCGCCGCGCCGATCGAACTGCCGGCCACCCGCGAGGAGACGGACCTGAGCTGGCGCGGATACCACCCGGTCGCGCTGTTGCCCGGCCTCGTCGTTGCCGCGGCGGTCACGGCCGGCGTCGTCGTTTACCTGCGGCCCCTCGTCCCGGCGGCGTTCGTGCGCGAGGCCGTGGCCGCTCCGCTGGCGGCCCTGTGGCTGGCGCAGTTCGTGCGGCTCGGCTACCGGGCGGCGGCTTACGAGTATCGGCTGACCAACCGCCGGTTGTTCCGCTCGCGCGGCCTGCTCTACCCGGCCGACGCGCCGGTGGACCTCGCGCGCGTGGCCAAGGTGGCGGTGAGTCGCGGCGCATTTGGCTGGCTGCTCGGTGTCGGCACTGTTCGCGTCGAGAGCGAGGAGTCGGCCGAGGTGCCGCCCATGGAGTTGGCCGGCGTCCCGCGGCCACGGGC
>CAZNSL010000232.1:767-7827 GCA_964574975.1 uncultured Alcaligenaceae bacterium
GGGCGCTGGCGAACCTAGTCGAACGGGCAGCCGAAGCGGCCCGCGCCGGCAACGTGACGGCGGCAAAGCTGACGACCGGTGTATAATCGCCGGCATGAACCTCGACGCGGCTCTTGCGTGCCTGGCCGCCGACTCGTCCGCCGACCTCGACGCGGCGGAACTGAGCCTGCTCATTGCCCGCGACGAATACCCCGACCTCGATGTTGCTCACTACCTGGAACAAATCGACTTGCTCGCGGTTGCGGCCGGCCCGCGGCTGCGCGGCTCGCTGGAGGAGCGAGTCGCCGGACTGAGCCACTTCCTGTTCGACGAACTCCGCTTCCGCGGCAACGCCGACGACTACCACGACCCGGACAATAGCTACCTCAACCGCGTCCTCGACCGCAAGTTGGGGCTGCCGATCACGCTCTGCGTGCTGACGGCGGCGGTCGGCAACCGGGCGGGGCTGACGATCACCGGCGTCGGCCTGCCGGGGCACTTCATCGTCCTGGCTCGCGACGGCGACCAGGCGATCCTGCTCGACCCGTTCCACGGCGGCCAGGCGCTCGCACCCGCCGACGCGGTAGCGCTGGTGAAACAGGTGACGGGCCAGCCGTTCGCGCTGACGGCCGAGTGGCTCGTACCGGTGAACGCCAGCCGACTGGTGCGGCGGATGTTGACCAACCTCAAGGGTGTGTACCTGCGGCGCAATGACTTCACGCGGGCAGCCCGCACTATCGGCCGCATCCGCCAGCTCGACCCCGCCGACCCGGCCGAACAGCGCGACCTGGCCGTGTGCTTCATGCAGCTCGGCCGGCCGGGGCCGGCGATCGACTTGCTCGACGCGTACCTGAAACAGACGCCGCCCGCGCCGGAGGCGGAGCAGGCCGAGCAACTGCTGCGGCGGGCGCGGATCGAGGTGGCGCGGTGGAACTGAACCCGACGAGTGCAATCCCCATGAAGGCGAATCTCTCGAAGCGTCGTCGTCGGCGGCGGCGAGCCGCGTTGAAAGTCGGCCTGATCGCGATTGGGGTCATGCTGCTCCTGGCCGCGGGGGTCGTCGCCGTCGCCGCCTACCTCGATCGGCCGCCGGACGCGCGACTCGTCGGGACGTGGCAGTCGGATGCCGACGCGACGATCGCGGAGCACAAGAAGACGAAGACCGTCACCGACGCCCAGGAGCAGGTGTTGCGCCAGATCTTCGGCAAGACGAAGGTGACGTACGCGGCGAAGACTCTGACGGTGAACTTCGCCGATGGCACGACGGACACGCAGCCGTACCGCGTCGTCAGTCGGGACGCCGAGTCGGTCGTGGTGGGCTGGTTCTTCCAGCCGGCCAAGAAAGACGAACTGTTCCTCATCGTTTTCGAGTCGGCCGACGTCTACTGGCTCGACGTGCCGGGGTTGCAAATGCGCGAGTGCTTCCGGCGGGTGCGCTAACGCGGCGGCAACCATCCGGGCGAGTCGCTGGTCTCGTCCGCGACGAATCGGTCCTTTGGAGAATTCCCCATGCGTCTCACCCTCGTAGCGTTTCTCATGGCCGCGCCCGCGTTCGCGGACGAGGCGCTGTTCGCCGCCGCCCGCAAGGGCGATCTCGCCGCCGTGCGCGAGCGGCTCGCTGCCGGCGTCAACGCCAACGCCAAGACCGCTTACGGCGCTACCGCCCTCAGCTTCGCCAGCGGTAAGGGCCACCTCGATGTCGTCCGCGTACTGCTCGAGGCCAAGGCCGACCCTAACGTCAAGGACACCTTCTACCAGGCCACGCCGATGACCTGGGCCTTGGCCAACAAGCACGACACCGTCGTCGTCGCCCTGCTCGAAGCCGGCTCCAGCCAGGCCGACGACGTGCTGACGACCGCCGCGCAACAGGGCAATGCGGGCCTCGTCGAAGCGGCCTTGAAGCACGGCAAGCCGAAGCAGGAGAAGCTCGACGACGCCCTCGCCGCGGCCAAGAACGCCAAGGTCGTCGAACTGCTGGCGAAAGCCGGCGCGAAGGCGAAGCCGAAGTCGACCGCCAAGGCCGACCTGGCCGCCGCCGGCACCTACCGCGACGATTCCGGCAACGAGTTCACCATCGTCGCCAAGGACGCCGAACTGACCTTGAGCGCCGGCGGCGCGAGCCTTGCGCTCCAGCCGCAGGACGACGGCACGTACAAGGTGGCCGGCGCGCCGGTCACGATCCGCTTCGAGAAGGCCGGCGACAAGGTCGAAACGCTGATCGTCAAGGGCAGCGGCGGCGAGCGGCGCATGAAGCGAGCCGAGGCCAAGAAGGACGAACCCGCCGCGACGCCGGCCGCCGCGCCGGAGCCGGAAGGCGTCGTCGCGTCGCCGGCGAACTGGCCGCAGTTCCGCGGCGTCGGCGCGACCGGCGTTGCCGACGGGCAGTTCCCGCCGACGAACTTCAACGGGGCGAAAGGCGTCAACGTTCGCTTCAAGACGCCGATCCCCGGACTCGGTCACAGTTGTCCCGTCGTCTGGAACGGCCGCGTCTACCTGACGACGGCCATCAGTGGCGACCCGAAGGCGACTCTCAAGCCCGGCCAGTACGGCGATGTCGATTCCGTGGACGACAAGACGAAGCACGTCTGGAAGGTGTACGCCATCGACGCCAAGACCGGGGCGGTCGCCTGGGAGCGCGTCGCCTGCGAAGGCGTGCCGAAGGTCAAGCGGCACCTGAAGGGTAGTCACGCCTCGCCGACGGTTGCCACCGACGGCAAGCACGTCGTCGCCAGCCTCGGCGGCGAGGGGATGTACTGCTACGACGCCGAAGGTAAGCAGCTGTGGAAGATCGACCTGGGCAAACTCGATTCGGGCTGGTTCTACGACGCCGATTACCAGTGGGGCTTCGGCTCGTCGCCGGCGATCTGGCGCGACCGCGTGTTCGTGCAGTGCGACGTGGGCCAGGGGTCGTACATCGCCGCGTTCGCCCTGGCCGACGGCCGGGAGCTGTGGCGGACGACGCGCGAGGAAATCCCGTCGTGGGGTAGCCCGACCGTCATCGAGTCGGAAAAGCGAACCGAACTGGTGACGAACGCGACGAAGTTCGCCCGCGGCTACGACCCGGAGACGGGCAAGGAACTGTGGCGGCTCGGCAAGTTCTCGGAGATCACGGTGCCGACGCCGTTCGCGGCCAAGGGGCTGATCTTCCTGACGAGCGGCTACCGGCCGATCCAGCCGATCTACGCGGTGAAGGCCGGGGCTGCCGAGGGCGACATCTCGCTGAAGGACAAGCAAACGTCGAGTGCCGCGATCGCCTGGAGCAAGTCGAAAGGCGGCCCGTACCTGCCGACGCCGATCGCTTACGGCGACTACTTCTACACCTGCCCGAACAGCGGTATCCTGACGTGCTACGAGTTGGCAACCGGCAAGCAGGTGTACCAGCAGCGCCTGGGCGGCTCGTCCGGCTACACCGCGTCGCCAGTGGCCGCCGACGGCCGGCTGTACTTCGCCGGCGAGGACGGCACGGTGCGGGTGGTGAAGGCGGGGCCGAAGTACGAGTTGCTGGCGACGAACCCGCTCGGCGAAGTCATCATGGCGACGCCGGCAATCGCGGACGGTACGCTGTTCGTGCGCACGCAGTCGCACCTGTTCGGCTTATCGCGGCCGGCGGCGAAGGAGACGCCGTGAGCGAACCTGATTCTCCAAACACAATGTGTCGCTCAGCCCGGCTCCTCCAGCCGTTCGGGAGCGGACTGGCGTTGGGCGACACATTGCTTGTTTGGCTTGCTGCTCGGCCGCGAAGTCCCACCGCGAGCGCTCAACCGCTGCGAGTTCTGACGTATCACGGCCGGTAGGGTGTCGGCGCGATAACAATGTCACCGCATGGCAACACCCCAACAGTTGCAGGTCGATCCCGCGACGCTGCGACTACCAGGCACGCGCCGCGACGGGGCAGACCCCCTCAAATTACATCGCCAAATCGCCCGCCACGGCACATCAATCGCCGGGATGCCACCATTGGAAGTCCATCGAGGAAGCGACGGTGAGTTGGTGATCTTCGACGGTGTGACCCGGGCCACGCGAACGGCCAAATTCCTGCCCGGAACCTTGATTCCGGTTGCGGTTACGGGAACATTACCTGTGCCGGTCGGCGGACTGCCGACGGTCGGAGATACGCTATGACAACCCGTGAACAGACACGCGCCGATTTGCTGGCCGCGCTAGCCGAGCTGGGCCATGCTCGGCCAGAGTGGCGGTTGGGACAGACGCTGGCCAACGTTGCTATGACCGCCGGGCGACTCGACGCGGGCGGCGTCTGGGACCTGGAGGACGACGAAGCCCTGGCCGCCGTGCGGACGTTGCTCGATCAGTACGCCCAATCCGAATCGGCCGTTGCCTGACACACCCACCCCTCCTGCCCGAAAGGCACCTTCATGCACACCACCCGCCGCGACTTCCTCCGTACTGCCGCCGCCGCGAGCGCCGGCTACTGGCTCACCGCCACCGCACGCTCCGCCGAGCGCACCGCCAACGGGCCAAACGGCAAACTACTCGTCGCCGTCGTCGGCGGCGGCGGGCAGGGCGAGTTCAGCGTCAACCAACTCGCCGGCGAGACGCTCGTCGCCTTCGCCGACGTGGACGATGCCCGCGCCGGCAAGACCTACGAGAAGTACCCCGGCGTGGCGCGCTTCAAAGACTTCCGCGTCCTCTTCGACAAGGTCAAGCCGCTCGACGCGGTCGCCGTCGCCACGCCCGACCACACCCACGCTTCCGTCGCCCTCGCGGCGATGAAACTGGGCAAGCACGTCTACTGCGAGAAGCCGCTGGCCCACAACGTCCGCGAAGCACGCCTCATGACCGAGGCCGCGGCCCAGGCGAAGGTCGCCACGCAGATGGGCCACCAGTACCACTCGGAGCCGAACTACCGCCGGGCCGTCGAACTCGTGCGCGAGGGCGTCATCGGTACCGTCGCCGAGGCGCACGGCTGGGTTGGCGCGAAGTACCACGCGAGCCACAAGCCGACCGAAACGCCGCCGGTGCCGCCGACGCTCGACTGGGACCTCTGGCTCGGCCCGGCCCCGCAGCAGCCGTACAGCCCGAAGTACGTTCCGTTCAACTGGCGCGCCTACCGCGACTTCGGCACTGGTGCCATCGGCGACATGGCTTGCCACATCATCGACCCGATCGCCTCCGCCCTCGACCTGCGGGCACCGACGACCGTGACGTCCGAAGGCACGCCCGTCGAGGCCGAGGGGTTCTCGACGGGGCTGGTCGTGCGCTTCCAGTTCGCGGCCCGCGGATCGCTGCCGCCAGCGACGGTGACGTGGTATCACGGCGACCGCCAGCCCGCGGCCGAGTTGTTCGAGGGCCGCAAGCCGCCGGGGTCCGGTTGCCTGTTCGTCGGCACCAAGGGCAAGCTGCTCGTCGATCACAGTCCGAGGGCCGGGGCGCACCGCCTGTTGCCCGTGGAGAAGTTCCCCGACAATGGCCCGCCGACGAAACTCGGCAAGCACCCGCACCACCACCAGGAGTGGGTCAATGCCTGCAAGACCGGTAGCCCGACCGGCAGCAATTTCGCGTACGCCGGCCCGCTGACGGAGTTGGTGCTGCTCGGCAACGTGGCTCACCGCGTGGGTAAGCCGTTGACGTGGGACTCGGCCGCGATGAAGTGCGTCGGATGCTCGGAGGCCGACGCACTCCTGCGGCGCGTGTACCGGGCGGGGTGGGAGTTGTAAATCCGAAATCCGAAGCACGAAATCCGAAACAAACCCGAAGGACCGAAACCCGAAATCCGAAACGAAGACGCCAGGGATTTTCGTTTCGGTCCTTGGGATTTCGGTCCTTCGGATTTGTTTCGGATTTCGTGCTTCGGATTTCGGATTTCTTCCCTACGTTGAATTCGTCATGAAGCGCTACGCTTTCTCCGTCTGGCTCCTCGGTCTCGCCGTCTGGACGTACCTGCTGTGCGTCCCGACCGACTGGCTGCCGCGCTGGTTCCGCGTCGGCGGCGGCACCGGGACCGTCATCATCAGTTGGGGCAAGGTCGGCCACTTCAGCGCCTACGCCCTGCTGGCCGCGTGGGTCTGGCACTTGGACGGGCGGCGCTGGCCGCTGTGGCTCGCCTTGGCCGTCCACGGCGTCGCCACCGAGATCGTGCAGTCGCTCGTGCCGACGCGCACCGGCAAGGTGACAGACGTGGCTATCGACTGGGGCGGCCTGGTCGCCGGCCTCGCGCTAGGCTGGCTGGGGTACTGCCGTTGGGGCCGGGGAACCGACGCGCGGGTAGCGCCGCCGCCACAGACCGAGGACGATCCCGGTCGTGAGGATCAGGATGCTCCCGTTCTGGGATAGCGTCAGCCCGAACGCCACCGGGTCGGTGTCGTTGCGCAGCATCTCGTTCAGGAAGCGGTGGATCGCGTAGCAGATCATCAGCCAGACGAACACCTGGCCGTCGTAGCGCCGCAGCGGGTACAGGCTCACCAACACGAAGAAGATCAGAAGCGCCGTGATCGACTCGTAGATCTGCGTCGGGTACAGGCCGATGGTCACCGGCACGAACGGCCCGACGGTGACTTCCTGGCCGTCGCGCTTCACCTTGAGCGTCACCTTCGTGTGGCCCGGAGGCCACAATGGGCCGAGAAGTTGGTCCAGGTTTTCCGGCACCTTCACGTCCGAGCCGTTCAGCTCGACGATCACGTCCTTTGAGCGCAGCCCCGCGGCGGCGGCCGGCGAGTTCGGTTCGACGACCGCGACGACGGCCGCGTCCGGCTCCTTCGGGTCGAGGAGGAAGCCGGCAAACGTCTGGTAGTAGGCCAAGAGCGGCGCGGAATCGACCGACCGTTGCATCGCCGGGGCGGTGGTCGCCGGGAAGTGGACGGCCGGGCAGGACGGAGCGGCGACGTGGCCCCAGCAGCAGCCGTTGAGGAAGCAGCCGATCCGGCCGATGGCCAGACCGATGGCGATCGACGGCGCGAACACATCGGCGAGTTGCCAACTCGACACGTTCAGCTTCATGAGCCGCTTGGCGAGCAAGTACGTCAGCCAGCCGCCGACGGCCGAGCCGTAGAAGACGATGCCGCCGCGCCAGATCTGGAAGAACTCGAGGAACGGGTTCGAGAACTGGTCGCGGTACTGGATCATG
>CAZNSL010000233.1:0-7825 GCA_964574975.1 uncultured Alcaligenaceae bacterium
TGAACGCCCTCAATATCCAGATCGATCGCGGCGAGATCTTCGGCCTGCTCGGACCGAACGGCGCCGGCAAAACGACCACCATCAAGCAGTTGCTCGGCCTGTTGTTCCCGACCAGCGGCGACAGCTTCGTCTTCGGCGAGTCGGCCCTGACGGTCTCGAAGAAAGAGCGGATCGGCTACTTGCCGGAAGAATCGTACCTGTACCGCTTCCTCAACGCCGAGGAGACGCTCGATTTCTACGGCCGGCTGTTCGACATCCCGGCCGACGTGCGCCAAAAGCGAGCTGCCGATCTGATCGAGATGGTCGGCCTAGCCGGCGACAAGAAGCGCATCCTCAAGGAATATTCGAAGGGCATGCGCCAACGCATCGGCTTCGCGCAGGCGCTCATCAACGACCCGGAGTTCGTCATCCTCGACGAGCCGACATCCGGCCTCGATCCGCTCGGCACGCGCTGGATGAAAGACAAAATCATCGAACTGCGCGACCAGGGGAAGACGGTTCTCATGTGCAGCCACCGTCTGGAGGACGTGCAGGACATCTGCGACCGCATCGCCATCCTGCACAACGGCGAGTTGCAGGAGTTCGGACGGGTCAGCACGCTGCTCGAGGACGCCCAACGGATCGAACTGCGGGCCAATGGCGTACCGGTGTCCGATGAACTCAAGCGCGACCTGGAAGCCGTCATCCGGCAGCACGGCGGCCAACTCGAGAGCTTCGGGCATCCGACGACGACGCTGGAGGACCTGTTCTTGCGCATCGTCGCGGAGAGCAAGGCGCACCCCGGCCGGCGCTACTTACCGTCGACCGAGGTGGCGAAGGCGAACGGTGCCAAGTCGAAATGACGTTTCCGCTTCGCGGCGCTTTGCAGTCTCGTGAGGAATTCCCGGCGTGATCGCATCGGCTCTTACGACGCTCGGCGTGTTCGTTCTCGAACGCGAACGCGAAGACATCACCCTCGGCGGACTGCTCGAGTGGGTGCGGAGCGCTGGCGGTTTCGCGGCCGTCGGGCTGTTCCTGGTGCTGCTGGTCACGTTACTGGCCAAGCGATCCGGTGGCGGGGCCGCACTCATTCCACCGAAGGCATTGACGCCGGTCCTGTTGCTGGCCGCCCTGGCGTTCATCTTTTACACACCGGGTATCGGCCTATCGCTCGTCGACCTCATTCGCGCGCCGGCCGATGGTCACGACCCGAACGTGCGTAGCGACCAGCAGATCAAAATCGTGCGTCCGCCGACGCCCCAAGCCGTCTGGGCCAACCGAGCTATGACGGCCGGCGGGGCTTGCGCCATCCTCGGCTTCGCTTTGCCGTTCATAGTCGATTTGGGCAAATTCCGTCTTCGCCGCATCCTCGCAGTCGCCAAGTTGAGCTTCAAGGAAGCCGTGCGCCGCCGTGTCCTCTGGGGGATGCTCGCTTTTCTCTTGATCTTCCTGTTCCCGCCGAAATGGTTCTTCCCGATCAAGCCCGACGACGAAGTCCGCACCAACGTCGCGGTGATCTACTGGGCGATGCCGCCCATGCTCTTGCTGATGGCGATCCTGCTCGCATCGTTCGGCATCCCGAACGACCTGAAGAACCAGACAATGCACACGATCGTCACGAAGCCCGTCGAAAAGTTCGAGGTCGTGTTCGGACGCTACCTCGGCGTCATGGGTCTCATGACGCTCGTCCTCGCGGTCCTTTGCGGGGTGAGCCTCGTGCTACTCCAGGCGAGTAGTGTGTCGGCGGAAGCGCAGTCGGAAAGTTTCAAGGCACGCATACCCGTGTTCGGCGACCTGTCGTTTCGCAAGGGGATGGACGACTTCACCGGCGAGTCGGTCGGCCGCGAGTGGGAGTACCGCCGCTATATCGCCGGCGGCATCAACTCGTCGCACCGGGCCGTCTGGTCGTACCGCAACGACGCCGAGCTGCGACAACTTGCTGGCCGGGCCGGTGGTGTACCGTGCGAGTTCTCGTTCGATATTTTCCGCACGACCAAGGGCGAAGAGAACAAGGGCGTCCTCTGCTCGTTCACTTTCGCTACCTGGCAATGGGGCGACCCAATGCGCCCCGACCCGCAAAAGCTCAAGGAATACCAGGACGCTGTTCGCGGAATCCAGAATCTGAACGCTCAACCCGACGGTAGCGACCGCGATAAGGAGGAGTGGAAGAAACTCTGCGAGATCGCCGCCAAGTTCGGCTACTACGAATACCGGTCGAAGGAAATCGTCGACAACCACGTCTTCAGTATCGCGGTCCCAACGGAATTATTCACCAAGGCGCTCGAAGGCACGCCGCCCATTTCGGAACGGACCGGCGCTCCGGCAGCTCGTGTGCGGACGTTCGTCAAATGCGACAGCCGGACGCAGTTCCTCGGCGTCGCCAAATACGACCTCTACCTGCTCGCCGGCGACGGTGGCTTCGCACTGAACTTCTTCAAAGGTGCATTTGGCCTGTGGCTCGTGATCGCCATGGCCACCGCGATCGCGATTGCGTGCAGCACGTACCTCAGCGGCGTCATCAGTTTCCTGGTCACGATCATGCTTCTGTTTGCCGGACTCACGGTCGATTTCATCCGCGGACTTGCGGAAGGGTCGAGCGTCGGTGGTGGGCCGATGGAGTCGCTCCAACGCCTGGCCGGCAACAAGAACATCACGGTGCCGCTCGAGCCGTCCGCGTTCGGGACCTTCGCCCAAGCGTACGACACGGTATTCCGCGTCATCCTCAAGCGTCTGCTCAACATCATCCCCGACGTGGATCGTTTCAACTGGTCGAACTACGTGGCCGAAGGGTTCAACGTCGCCGGAAGCGATTTGTTGTCCGGGGCACTGTTCCTGGCTGGATACTTGTGCCTGTGGTTCCTTCTCGCGTACTATTTGATGAAGTCGCGCGAGGTGGCAAACTAGTCAGATCATCCTCTGTAACCGGGGTTGTCGCCCCGGTTACCGAATCCCGGGTCGCAGACTGCGACTCCAGAAGCGAATCGGAAAGTTCAGGGTGCACGATGGCGTCCCCGTTGAGTCAACAATCCACCCGGCGCAAGCTGGTCTACTTCGCCCTCATGTTGGCGCTGTTCGCGCTCAACACCTTCATCGTCCGCGGCGTTGCGTCGCCTTTGACTGGCGGCAAGCCACCGGCCGGGACGGTCACGTCCCAAGCCGAGACGCTTGAGTTACGCGAAACATCGATGGGCGAACCGGAACTGGTCGGTTCGACGCTGCGGCTCATGCTGTCCGGGTCGCGCGGCTTGGCCGTCACGGTCCTTTGGAACGCTGCCATCGAGAAGCAGAAGAAGTTCGAGTGGAACGAGTTGGAGTTGCTCGTCAAGTCGCTGACGAAGTTGCAGCCGCACTTCCTAACGCCCTGGCTCTTCCAAAGCTGGAACCTGTCGTACAACGTGTCGGTCGAGTCGGATCGAGTGCGCGACAAGTTCTTCTACATCACGCGCGGTATCGAATTGCTGTCCGAGGGCGAGCGGGTCAATAAGGACAACCCGGACATGCGCTATTGGCTGGGGTTCTACTACCAGAACAAGTTCGGCGTTTCCGACGAGGCGAACACGCTGCGGTCGCTGTTCCAGATGAGTTGCCTGAACCCGACCGAGCGCGACCCCGACAAGCTGCGCGCGACCGAAGTCGGCCCGGACGGCAAGGACGCGTTCCAGAGGTTCGTCGAGGCAAACCCGCAACTCGTCCGTCGTCTGCGCGACCAGCTCCGTTACGATACTCGCGAACTCGTGATCGACTTTTTGGCCGATAACCGCAAGCTTCCCAGCCGATTCGTGATCCTCGACCGCGACAAGTCGGGCGGTACGGCTCGCGAGGGTGAACTACTCCCGGCCAACGAGCAGTTCCCTGCCCTGCCGCCGCGGCAACCGACTAGTTCGCCGTCGCCGGAATATACGCAACAGTCAACGCCGACCGATTCGTTCGACAACTACATGGCCGCACGGGCGTGGTTCGCCTACGCCATCGACCCGCTTCCACCGCAGGAATTCATGTCGTCCGTCCGCGACAAGAACGAGCGACTGGCCGAACACCCGGGCAAGAAGCTTCCACGCTCGCCATCCGAAGTCATTTTCCGCCAGTCGCCGGCACGGGCACAGTCGTACGTCGGTGAGCGGCTCCAGAAGGAGGGCTTCTTCGACGCCGACGGGTGGTTGGTGGACGAGGGACGCAAGGAAGGCCGGCGACGATTTTTCCCACCGGGCAAGGACGTGCGTGCCGGCACGGGCGTGGCTTGGTGCGAGGAAGCGTGGCGCTCGGCTTACGAGAAATGGCGCGAGCAGGGCATCGCCAGCGGCCAGTACCTCGAACCGGTCGAGGAAGCGCGTCTCCAGGACCGGGCCAAACGGGTGCGCGAGAAATTCAACCTCAACGAATACAACCCGGCCCCCGAAATCCGCCTCGAAACGCTCACGCCGGCCGAGCAGGAATCCCTGATCGCCCAGCGGAAGATCGCCTACCGACATCAGAATCTGGAGATGACGAACTTCCGCCACCACTTCAACCGTGCGTTCACCGAACAGGACAAGGAGTGCATCCGGGGCCGGAAACTGATGTTCGAGGCCCAGCGAGCGTACCGCGCCGCGGATCCGTCGCTGGCGATCAAGAAATACGAAGAGGCGTTCGCCATCTGGAAAGGCGTCTTCGAGCGGTTCCCCGATTTCCGCGCTGACTCCTCGACGCAGGAAGAGACCTACGAAACCCAGGTCAAGTACACGAACCTTCTGATCGAACACCGCGGGGCGACGCTGCGGCCGGCCCTGGTCGTCGCCGACGTGTTGGCACAGGGAGCGGCGGATGGCTTCCCCGGCCAGGCGGCCGTCGGCACGCTCTACGAAGTGGTACGCGACCTGCGGGCACTACCGCTCCCGGTGATTGGCCCCTTCGACCAGAAAGACTCGAAGGGCGTGCCGTGGATTCCCGAAGAAGTTGCCGCGTCGGTGCGGCAGAAGCTTAGCGGGGACGACGTGCCAGCCGCGCCACCGAGTGCCCCGCCATCGTCACCACCCCGTTGACACGTGGACGCCGCCATGCCAGACGCAGCCCTTGCGATCCTTGCCCATCCCGACGACGCGGAATTCCTTTGCGCCGGCACACTGATCCGCCTGTGCCGCGAACGCGGTTGGGACGTTCACATTGCAACGATGACGCCCGGCGACTGCGGTTCGGCGGAACACACGGCCGAAGAGATCGCCCGCATTCGCCGCGCGGAAGCAGCCGCCGCGGCGGCGAGTATCGGCGGAACGTATCATTGCCTCGAAGAGCGCGACTTGCTCGTGACCTACACCGCGCCTGCACTGGCGAAGGTGACGGATCTCTTGCGACTGGTTCAGCCGCGCATCGTTTTCGCTCACAGCCCTGACGACTACCACCTCGACCACGAGATGGCGAGTAAGCTCGTGCGGGCCGCCGCGTTCGCTGCAGGAGTACCGCTGTTCCTGAAGGGCCAGGGCGGGCCGCCTCCGCTCCAGCACATTCCGTACCTGTACTACTGCGACCCGCTCGAAGGCAAGGACGCGTTCGGCCAGTTGGTGCCGCCAGGGTTTTGCGTGGACGTCTCGGCAGTCATCGACGAAAAGGCGACCGCTCTGGCTTGTCACGCGAGTCAGCGCAACTGGCTGCTCGAACACCACGGCGTCGACAACTACATCGACTCGATGCGGACGTGGGGCGCAACACGAGGCCGCGAGTACGGCGTTGCGTACGCCGAAGGCTTCCGCCAACACCTCGGGCACAGCTATCCACAGGACAACCTGCTCGCCGAGTTGCTTGGAATCGCCGGCCGTGCGAATGTTGTTTAGCCCTCCGCAGCGTCTCGGTCGACTCCACGCTACCATCGTCAGGCAAATTTCACGTCGAGCGCAAGCGCGATTTGCAGCCGCGCGAGGTACTCGTTGCGTGAGATTTCGACGGCCCCAAGTCGTTCCGTGTGCGGATTGAGAAGTTGCACGTCGAGTAGCGTATAGCCGCGATCGCACAATCGCTGCACCAGTTCCGCAAGTGCCACCTTGCCGGCATCGGTCGTGCGGTGGAACATCGACTCTGCCGCGAACAACCCACCCAGGGCCACGCCGTACACACCGCCGGCTAACCGGCCCTCGTACCACGCCTCGACGCTGTGGGCGACACCGAGTTCGTGCAGCCGGGTGTACGCACTCACCATCTCGGGGATGAGCCAAGTACCCTCCCGAGGGCGGTCGGCACAGCCGCGCAACACGCCGACAAAGTCCTCATCGGTGCTCGTGCGGAACCGGCCCGACCGAATCGTACGTGCGAGGCGTCGGGAGATATGCAAGCCGTCGAGAGGGATGATGGCTCTTGGGTCCGGCGACCACCAGCAAATCGGCAGTCCATCGCCATACCAGGGGAAGACGCCGCTTGCGTAGGCATCGAGCAGCGTTTCGGACGAAAGATCCCCTCCGACGGCAATCAGCCCCTGGTCGTCGCCGTCGGAGGGGTCGAACAGCGGCATCGTTACTTCCCGAGCTTTTCGAGTTCCTTCTTCGCATCCGCGGCGGCTTTGGTAGTAGGGTGTTTGTCTACGATTTCCTGGAAGCGGGCTTTTGCCTTGTCGGTCTTGCCGTCTTTCAGGAGCGACCTCGCCATCTCCAGTTTGCTGGCCGCCTCCTTCTCCACTTTGTCCGGGTTGGTAGATGCCTTCGCGTCCTGGTGGCTCGTGTCGTCCTTCGTATCTTTGGGCTTGGCGTCGCTGGCCTTGGTCTTGGCGTCCTTAGGCTCATGCCCTTTAGGCCAGCCTCGCTCGTTGCCCCGGGTGATCTTCAAATAACCGTCCTGGCGGTCCTTGACGTTCGACACTATGACGTATCCGAGGCTGTTCTTTTTGAGCATGCCGTCGAGTACGTCCTCGACCGTCATGTCTTTCGCGGCGAACGTCAGCCGCTGGTTCTGCGACACTCCCGTGTCGTACGCGACGCTCATACGGTTCAGGCCGGATTCTTCGATCTGCCGCGAAATCTCTTTCAGGCACTCCGAGAGCATCTCGTCCTTGAATTCGACAGTCACCTTGACTTTCAACTTCTTGTCGCGGGTGTTGGCAGCCGAAGCGGTGTCTTTCTCGGCGGCGCGTATCGCCAGTGAGCCGGCGCTGAGGACCGCGACGGCGAGGAGCGTGTATCGCATGGAAACGACCTCCAGTGTGGGCCGGGCGGAGCGGTCACAGGGATTGTATCGCGGCCCGGATTTGGGGCTGTTTTCGGGTCGAAAATGCGTCGCGACGGGGGGTAGGAAAACGGCCACAAAACCCGTAAAATGTAGGGAGAAATCGCAACCCGCATTCGAGCGCCGAGGAGCCAGCGTTGCCGGACGATACTATCCCCCCCGACGGCCCCCCGACCGCGACTCCGGACAGCGCCGACGGCGACGGACTTCCAGCGCTCAACCTCGCGGACGAACTCAAGGATAGCTACCTCACGTACGCGATGTCGGTCATCATCAGCCGGGCGCTACCGGACGTGCGCGACGGGCTGAAGCCGTCGCAGCGGCGCATCCTCGTAGCAATGAACGACCTCCGTCTGGGGCCGAACGCCCAACGGATCAAGTGCGCCAAGATCTGCGGCGACACGAGCGGAAACTACCACCCACACGGCGAGGCCGGCGTCTACCCGACGCTCGTGCGCATGGCCCAAACGTGGTCGATGCGCCAGGTCCTCATCGACAAACAGGGCAACTTCGGCTCGGTGGCCGGTCTTCCGCCGGCGGCCATGCGCTACACGGAGGCTCGACTCGCCCCGGCCGCTGCCGAGATGCTCGAAGACCTCGACCGCGACACGGTCGACATGATGCCGAACTACGATAATCGGCACTTCGAGCCGATGGTCCTGCC
>CAZNSL010000234.1:0-7813 GCA_964574975.1 uncultured Alcaligenaceae bacterium
CGCTTGGCGGGCGACGCGCTCGGCCTGGTCGTAGGACTCGGCGTACGCCTCGGTGGCGGCGCTGCGGCGCGAGCGGGCGAAGCGAGCGTTGAGCTTCTTGCGCAGCGCGTCGCGCTGGTGGTCGGCCGCGGCGGTGAGGCCGCCGGGGCGGAACAGGTCGGCGGGCGGCTTGCCGTCGCCGAGCGTCACGGAGGCGAACTTCGGACCGAGGAAGGTCGAGTCCTGTTTGCCGAAGCCGCCGCCGCCGCCGGGGACGATGTGCATGTGCCCCGGCAAGGCGTCCGCGCGGGTGGCGAGCATCTTGGCCATCACCGCGCCGAGGTGCGGGTACTCGATGGCTGGCTCGGTGCGGCGGCCGGTGAGCATGATGTAAGCGGCGCGATTGTGTTCGTCCTCGGCGATGTTGATGCCGCGGACCAGCGCGAGCCGGTGCATCTGCCCGGCCGTGTGCGGCAACAGTTCCGAGACGTGGACGCCGGGCACGGAGGTCGGGATGGCGCGGAACGGCCCGCCGGTGTCGGTGCCGGGCTTGGGGTCCCAGGTTTCGAGCTGGCTAACGCCGCCGCTCAGGAAGATGCACAGGACGCGCTTGCCGGCCTTGCCGAGAGTGCCGTCGGCGGCGGCGCGTGTGATCGGCCCGACCGCGGCGGCCCCGACGGTGCCGAGAGCCGCACCGAGGAAGCCACGGCGCGACAGGGCATGGTCGGCGGTGTGGCAGGCGTAGTCACAGGTGTGCATCGGTCGTCCTCCGATCGTCGCTGAGGCAACCATTCCGCGTCGCCTCGCGAGGAAATCCGCAACTCAACCGTTGTACTCCGCTCCGGCGGAGCGCATAATACCGGGCGTCTTCCGAGGCCGCTCGCAAACTTCGGGGTACGTCATGCCGGTCCCGCAGTGCAAGGGTTCGATGGCGATGCGACTCGTGGCCGCGGCGTGCGGTCTGGCCCTGATGACCGCCGGCTGCGGCGGCCCCGCCGGCCCCAAGCTGGTGCCGGTCGTCGGCCGCGTCACCGTCAAAGGCCAGCCCGTGAAGGCCGGCACGCTCTCGTTCCGCCCGGACAAGGCCAAGGGCAACGCGAGCGAACACGAACCTTACGGCTCGATCGACGCCGACGGCAACTTCAAGCTGTTCACGAACAAGCTCGAAGGCGCGCCGGCCGGATGGTACAAGGTCGCCATCATGGCCGGCGAGCCGGTCGAGGTCGGCAACATGTCCGGCCAGGCGCGGTGGTTCGCCAACCCGAAGTACGCCAGCATCCAAAGCTCGGGGCTGGCCGTCGAGGTCGTGGCGGACGCCAAGCCGGGGGCGTACGATTTCCAACTCGAAAAGTGACCGGCCTCCTGCCCAGGGGCGTCGCGCGGGTGTGCCCGCGCCGGAGGGCCAGCGATGCGACGATTCGAATCGTGCCGGGCGCGGGGCTTCACGCTGATCGAGTTGCTCGTCGTGATTGCGATCATCGCCGTCTTGATTGGCCTGCTCCTGCCGGCGGTCCAAAAGGTCCGCGAGTCGGCCGCGCGAACGCAGTGCAGCAACAACCTCAAGCAGATCGCGCTGGGGGTCCACAACTACCACGACGCCAACGGCACCATGCCGACGAACACCTTGATCACGGACCAGGGGGGCAACTGGGTCAGCCCGAACTGGAGCTGGCTCGCCCGCACCTTGCCCTACGTCGAAATGGACGCGCTCTACCGGAACGCGAAAATCCCGACCAACTCCCTGGGCGATACGACCGGCAACCCGTCGACGCGCAGCCTGTGCGCGACTCAGATTCCGGTCTTCCTGTGCCGGTCGGACCCGGACAGTAACGGCGGGCCGCGGATCGACCGCGCCAACCTGGAAGGGATGTCGATTGGCCTGACCAACTACAAGGGCGTCAGCGGGGCCAACTGGGGCTGGTACACGAACGCGGCCACCGTCCCGCCGAACGACGCCGGCGGCTCCGGCTTCATCGCCTGCGATGCCCGCTGGATCAACCCCAGCACCATCGACGGCTCGTACAACGGCGTGAACAACGGCGACGGCCTCTTGTTCCGCACCGACTTCCGCCACATCCGCAAGCTGCTCGACATCGCCGACGGCACGAGCAACACCTTCATGGTCGGCGAGGACCTGCCGGCCAAGAACACGCACTGTTCGTGGCCGTTCGCCAACGGTGCGAACGGAACGTGCGCCATCGCGCCGAACGCGAAAAAGACCGATGGCACCGAGTTCCTGCCGACCGACTGGCCGAACGTCTACTCGTTCCGAAGTCTGCACAACGGTGGGCTGCAGTTCGCCATGGCCGACGGGTCCGTGACCTTCGTCCGGGACTCGATCCCCCTGGCGACGTACCGCGCCCTGGCCACCATCAAGGGCGGCGAAGTCGCACCGTTGCCGTAACTCGCCGGTCATCGCCGTTTGCCCCCTCGCGGCCGGACCAACCTAGTGGTTGAACCGGAACTCCGCGGACGCCACCAGCGCCCACACGACTTCGGTCAGCGCCGCCGGCCGGTTGGCCGCTCCCTTCAGCGCCTCGGTCACGTCGGCCGTCTCCTCCGCGGTCGGCGGCCGCGACAGGACGCTGACGAACATCTCGTCGGCCACGGCCTCCGGCTTGTCGAGCTTGGCCAGGCGGTCGAGCAGACTGCCGGGCCGAGAGGCCGCGATCAGGCGGCGGATCGTCGCGCCGTGCTTGAGGAACAGCGCCTGTGCCAAGGTCGTCTGGCCGGGGTTCTCCGGTTCGCCAGCCTGCCCCGCGAACACCGAGCGGAACGGCGCGACCCGCGGCGCGACCTTCGCCTCCAGCGCCGCCGGCGTCGCGCCTGCGCCGAGCGCCTGGCGCTCCGCGTCGGTCTGGCCGGTCGCTTGCAGCACCGCGTAGCCGAGTTGTTCCGGCGTCAGCGGCTTGAGCGCCGCGACCCGGAAGCGATCCGGCGGCGGCGTAGGAGTGCCGGCCGGCAACTCGCTCGACCGCTGGTAGGCGGCCGTCAGAGCTAGCTCGCGCAGGAGCCACTTCACGTCGTACTTGTGCGCGGCGAACTCGTCGGTGAGCAGGTCGAGTAGTTCGGGGTGCGACGGCGGGTTGCCGGCGTGGTCGAGGTCCGGCGGCTCGACGAGGCCGCGGCCGAGCATCATCGCCCACAACCTGTTGGCGGCCGTGCGGGCGAAGGCGCGGTTGCGCGGGTCGGTGACGGCCTTGGCCAGTTGCTCGCGGCGGCTGTACGTCGGTATCGGCCGGACGTTCGCCTTCGGCGCGACCTTGTACTCCTCGCCCTTCGCCATCGGCGGGTCGGCGACGACCGCCATGCCCGGCAGCTGCGGTTTGGCGGCGTGCTGCGCCTTGGCCTTGTCGAAGACGCTGGTGTAGGTCACCTCGCCGTCGGCCTTCTCGGCGACCACGGCCGTGGTCGCGTCGGCGTTGGGGTACAGGTACGAGCGGTTGAGGAATGCCAACAGGCCGGAGAACTCGCCCTGTTTGTAGTCGTCCACGAGCGGATGGTCGTGGCACTGGGCGCACTGCAAGTTGCGGCCGAGGAACAGCCGGCCGACATCGCGGGCCACGAGCGTCGGCTCGAACTTGCGGTCGAGGTAGAACTTTGCCGGGCCGCGGGCCTTCGGGTCCACGCCGTCGGCAGACAGGATGTCGCGCACCACGGCGTCGTAGGGCCGGTTCTCGGCGAACGCCTTGCGCAGGAACTCCTCCCAGGCGGCGTGGGTCACCTGAGCGTCGGCTCGGCGTTCCATGAGCGTCACATCGAAGTGATTGGCCAGCCGGCCGGCGTAGGCGGGGCGCGCGAGGAGTGCGTCGATGAGTTTGGCGCGTTTGTCGGCGGCGGCGTCCGCGAGGAACGCACGGACCTCGGTGGCCGTCGGCACGGTGCCGTTGAGGTCGAGCGCGGCGCGCCGAAGGAATTCGGCGTCGGACGCGGCCGGCGCGGCGGGGCCGCCGGCGGTGGCCGCGATGAGAGCGTCGATACGGTGGTGCAGCGGCTCGCCGGCGGGCGCGGCGGCCGCGACGAACAACGCGACAGACGGCACGGAGCCGTGGAGGCGGGGGAGCATGGGAAACGGCCCTGGCGGGAAACGCGGGGGCGATTCAACAACGGGCGAGGCGGGAGGGTTACTGGCGGATAACCCAAATCGTCGCCGAACCGTGGGCGAGAGTCAAGCGCGATTTGGGGAAAGTTACCCGACGGTCGGTATCGGCGGGGCCGGGAATGGCGTGGGCGCTCGCCACCCCGGCAGGACTCCGAGAGCGTCGAGGGCTTGTGGGCGGGGAGAAGTGACGACGAGTCAACGAAAAAACCCTGCCGCGGCAGCACCAGCGTCGCCCAATCACTGGTACACGCTCACGGCAGGGCACTGTCAACGTACAGGTTCGCGCATCGCCGGCAAGGATTTTTTTTCGAGCGCGTGTGGCTCGCACTTTAAGGCCGGGCTTGCTCAGTCGTTAGGGTAGGCATCGATTCCGACAGCCTCGCCGGTGAACGGATCGAATTCGACCCGGACGCGATCGATCGGAATGATGTAGCCGGAAACGTTCGGGCCGACGGCCACCAGGGCGACGCCCAGGGTCGGTGCGCGTACCATGACGATTCCTCCTCGGTGTGGCGTTCCAGACGAGTCCCGAGGAGGAACCGTAACTCCGTGCCGTTCGCGCGGGGTGCCGACGTTCGTGTGGAGTCCGACCGATGCCGTGGTATCATTACTCGCCGCTCGTCCATTTACCGCGCGTCCTGGCCGAAGGGTTGCACCCGCACGCCGCCCACCCGCAGGTGAACGCGCGCCTCGCGGCCATCGCCCTGACGACGCAAGCCGACCCGACGCGCCTAGCCTTCTGGGGCGACGCGATGAATGCCCGCCCGGAGAAAACGGCAGTGCGTTACACCTGCACGCTCCCCGCGAACGACTCGCACCTGGAGCCGGCGCGGGCCGCGTGGAAGCGGTTCAAGCTGGGACCGGGGCACGTCGCGCTGCTCGACCCGTTGAACCAGGGCAAATGGTGGGCGTACTACTTCGGCGCGATCCCGGTCGAGAGTCTGACCATCGAGTTGCGTGGCCGGGCGGGCTACGTCGCGGTGAGCGGAGCAGAGTTGGCTCGCGTCGCGGCGGCCGTGGCGGGCGACCGCGACAAGTTCGACGACACGCCGCCGGTGACGTTTTCCGTCGTCGGAACGATGCGGGCGCACCAGCCTGGCTACCGAGACAAGTGGCAGACCGATCTCGCGTTCCCCGCCGACGAGTTCGCCGTGCGGCCGACAGTGTAGTGGTTCACCGCCCCTCACACCCACGCCCGCAACAGTTTCTCCAGCGTGCCGGTCCAGGCGTCGAAGGCATCCTCGTCGTCGTCGGTCAGGTCGTCGTCCTCGCCGGTCAGCACCGGTTTCGGGCCGACGACGGCGAGCGTGGCCGCCGAGACGCCATCGGCCGCTAATGCTTCTGGCGCGACGCCGACGGTCAGCGCATGGCACAGGCTCCGCCGGGCAGTCCGTTCGGCCCGGAGGGTGGCGTCCGCGACCGACGCTGCCTCGGCCCAACGAACCGTCCCAGCCGCGGCCAGCTCGCGCAACAGCACTGTCAGCAGGTCGCGTTCCTGCCCCAGCCCATTGCCGACGAAAACGAACTCGAACGTCAGCGCGTCCTCGCTGAGCCAGTCGGTCAGTTTGTGGACCGCGGCGACCAGGAACGCCAGCGCGACGATGACCCGTTGGGTCGGCAGGCTCGCGTCCTTGAAGCGGGCTTCGACCAGGTCCGGTTGCAGCACCAACACGAACGTCCGCCGCCGGCGCAGGAACTGGTTCTCGTCGCGGGAGTAGTACAGGAGTTCGTCGCGGAGGAACTTCACGTCGAACAGGTCGGGTCGGTCGGCTCCCTTCGGCTCCATGAACGCGAGTTGCGAATGCAACAGGCTCTCGACGCTGCCGCGGTTGGACAGCGATGCGAAGCCGCCGACGGGGTAGGCGTCCTCGTCGAACACCCGCGTCGGCACCTCGTGGCGGCCGGCGAGCGGCTTGACGCGATGCTGCGGCAGCGCCCTCTCGAAGCGGTCCACGGCCTGGAGCGTCTGCCGCAAGGCGACGCGCTGGCCCAATTCGGCCAGGGCCGTGCGGTGTTCCAGCTCGAACACGTCCTCCGAGCCGAGCGCTTCGGCGCTGCGGCGGAATGCGGCCGCCAAACCTTCGGTGAGCGACACCATCAGCGGCGGCCAGCCCGTACGCTCGGCGCGCTCGCGGGCCGCCTTGAGCAACTCCTCCGGCGGCGCGTCGAGCAGCGACTTGACGACGGCGGGGCTGAGCAGGACGCCACCGAAGTCGGCCCGCTTCTGCAACCGCTCGACGACGAACGCCAGCCCGCGGCGCCGGTCGCGGCCCTCGTAGTGCCGCACCGCGTCGGCGGCGCGCTCGAACGTCCAGTCGGCGTACAACTTACCGAGGACGAAATCCTCGTAGCCGCGCAAAAGCCCGTCGGGCAAGCCGGGAAAGCTCGGCAAGGCGGGGCCGGTGCGCGTGTCCCGCTCAACGCCGAAGAGGAGCGAACCGATGTCGGCGACGAAGCCGGTCGGTGGCAGCGGCTGGCCGGAGGCGGCCAACTCCAGCGTCCATTCCAGGGCGGGCCGGACGGTGTCGGCGGCTGGCGGCCGGGCACGTTGGAGCCACAAACCTTGTGTGACAAACTGCCTTGCGCTGTCGGGGTCGCGCAGCTCGGTGACGGTCATGGGAGCATTGTATCGGCCCCGGCCTGCCGTTTTGGCCGCCGGCCAGGGCCGGATTCGTTGCATTCGTTGCATGCAACGAAAATGCGTTGCAGCCACACACACCTCTTATTCGTGCAACGAAAAACGAATCCCCTGCCGGCGGCCGGAGACTAGGGTACATTCGCTATAACCGTTAAATTCCGCGCCACCGGACGCCGATAACCCCTGAGGACCGTACGGGCGCGCCGTAGCGCGCCCGTCGGCTGGCTAGGCGAGGCGGAGGTCGGCATGAGCGCGAAGGTCTTTCTCCCCGGTGCGCTGATCCTTGCGGTTCTCGGACCGGCCTCGGCGCGGGCGCAGATGAACCCGATGCCACCCGGGGCGCCCACGACACCCATGACACCAATGGGCGAGCCGGCGAGCGCAGTGCCCGACGACGCGGCCAAGGACGACGCGAAGAAGGACAACGCGAAGAACCCCTTGCCGAACATCGTCACGCCGCCGCCGACACCGTCGCAGACGGTGGGTTGGATCAGTCCGTGGATCGCCTACTCCCGGCCGGACTGCTGCGACACCACCTACAGCACTGGCCCAATCCTGAGCGAGTATTACTACCGCACCGGTATCTCGATGCCGGTCGCCACCGGCATCCTGCACGAGTCGCTCCAGGCCGGCTGGATCAACAGCGTCGGTGGCCGGTCGCTGTTCTTCAACAAGGGCTGCACGGCCGCCTGGACGGCCGATGTCGGCCTGAGCTACACCTACAACAACGGCAACAAGGGCGGGCTGCTGTTCGACCAGCGAGTCAACTTCAACCGTCTCGTGCAGAACCCGGACAATCCGGGCCAGCTCATCAACCAGTTCGGCCAGGTGGACGTTCCGGTGTCGATCCGCGGCTACCACCGAGCGTCGGTCAACCTCGGCCTTGGCCGCGAGTGGTACCTGCTACAGCCGGCCAACTGCGCCGGCCGGCACTGGCGGATCGGTTTCGACACCGGCGGCCGCTACGGCGCATCGCAGGTCGAGTTGAACGACTATGGCCAGATCGTCGATACGGACGACCTGATCAACGACGAAAATGCTCGCATCGACCACCGCCGCCTGTACGACGTGTTCGGAGCGTGGTTCGTCAGTGC
>CAZNSL010000235.1:0-7804 GCA_964574975.1 uncultured Alcaligenaceae bacterium
CACGCGCAACTGGCGCGCGCCTCGCAGCCGGGGCTCGCGGCGTCACGGGCTCGGAAAGCGCATGAAACCACACACCCTGATCTGCCTGTCCTGCCGCAAGTCGTGGGCCGCCCCGCGCGGCGACTGCGCCTACGAACGCACCGCCCTGGAGGGGCAGCCGTGCCCGCACTGTGGGGCGCTGACGCTGAGCGTGCGGCCGCCCGCCAAGCCGGCGTCGCGCCGCCGCATCGTCTTCCCCGCGCCGCCGCGCCCCGACGCGGCGTGAGCGCCCCAGTGGTTGCCGTCCGCCCCGACCCGTAACATGACGGGACACAAGGAGGACGGCATGAGCGCGATCTCCCCGGCCGACCAGGCCGAGGCGCTGCGACGGAACCTGCGGACCCCGGTGGCCGACGACGCGATGCGGGACCACGTCCGCGTCGTCAACGGCGTCCAGCCGTACAGCCACCACTACTTCACGCCGCGCGACTTCTACCGCCACGATCCGCGAACCGGCACGATCCACAACGTCTACGGGCAGCGCGTCGTCCGCGCCACCGAGGAGCTGATTTGCGCTCTGGGCACAGCCCTCGACGCCGAAGTCGGCGACGCGGCCGGCGACATCCTCTACAAGTGCGGGTTGGCTTGGGGCCGCGCCGAGGTCGAGGCGTTCGTGCCGCGCGTCGAGCAAGAGTACGAGGTCGAGTTCGACAAGCTGAGCATGGGGACGATGCTCGAAACCTGGTGGTGGCCGTTCCGCGCCGCCGGCTGGGGCCGCTGGCGCTACGACTTCCGCTACGCCCCGCGCGGCGTCATCGGCGTCGAACTGTACGACTCGGCCGTGGCCGCGACGCTGCCGCACGCGGGCCGGCCGGTGTGCCACTTCTACGCCGGGCTGTTCGCCGCCGTGTTCGGCCGGCTGGCCAAGCGCGACCTGGCCGGGGTGGAACTGGCGTGCGCCGCAGCCGGCGCGTCGGCGTGCCGCTTCGTCGTGGCGCTGCCGCAGCGCGTCCACCAGGCGGCCGCGTGGCGCAACGAGGGCCTGGATGCGGACGAGACGCTGACCCGGATGTCGACCGCAAGCTGAGGGTGGGCTTGAGTACGGGGCCGAGCTTCTTGAACAGGGGCGAGTCGGACGCCATCGCGGCGCTGCTCGCCGATCTCGACGCGCCGCCGGTGAGCCGGGAGCGTCAGCGACCGGAGGATTCACAAACTCCGGTCGCTAACGCTCCCGGCTCGCCGAAGGCGCTCGCGTTCGCGGAGCGACCGCCGAAGTCGGAGGTGCCGCCGCCGTTGCCGCTACCGGAGGCGTTCACCGCGGCCGCGGCGTCGCCGCCGCCGTTCAGCCGTAAGGCGTCCGCGACCTTCGCGGCGTTCAACTGGCGCAACCCCGCCCCGGCTCCGGTCGCTCACGCTTCCGTCTCGCAAGAACCCGAGCGCGAACTGGCCCCGTGGCTCAACGACGAACCGCCGGTGCTGGTGACGCCGGTGCCGGCCGGCCGCTACCGGCTCGGCGAGTTTCTGACCGCGGTCAACTGGCGCAACGCCCCGAAGCCGCCGCCGCTGCCGGAGCGGTTGCAAGCGCTGATCCCGCCGCCGCCGAAGCCGGCGCTGTTGGAAGACCCGGACGCCGCCGCCGGCACTCGCCGCGGCCGGCAGTGGAGCGTGGCCGAGGTTCTCGGCCAGTTCGCCTTCGACTGAGGGACATCATGCTGTCGCTGGTACTCGACACCCTGCGCGCCGCCGACGGCCGCTATCTGACGCGCGACGAGCAGACGAAGTTGCTCGCCGCGGCGTCCGGCCTGCCGGCCCGCTTCGACGCCGCCGAGCAGATCGAAGCCAAGGAGGACCGGGTGATCCGCGCCGCGCTGGAGCAGATGCGCGATCGCTATCCGAAATTCGAGCAATACCACGATCAGGCGTGGGCCAAGGGCTACCGCGACGTGCAGCTCGTCGTCCGCCACGCCACCCAGGCGATGACCTTCGACGACATGAGCCTGCTGGAAGACCGCGTGCTCGTCTGGCTGCGGACGATCCTGGCCGCGTCGAACCTGACGCCGAGCTTCTTGCGCGAGACGTACGAGTCGGTGCGCGACGGCTTCCGCAAGGAGTTGCCGCCGGCGGCGTTCGCGCTGGCGGAGCCGTACCTGCAGAAGTGCGTGGACGCGATGGGCGACTTCCCGGAGCCGGCGAACCCGGCGGTGTGAGATTTGCGATTTGAGATTTCAAATCTGAGATTAGTAATGACCCGCGGTAACTACTTCGACGAACTCGCCTACGTCCGGGCCGACGTGGCCGCCGGCACGCTGCACGCCCGCGGCGGTACGCGCATCGTCGCCTTGACCGGCGACTTTTTGCGCGGCCTGGGCGAGTCGCTGTCCGCCGAGTGCGGGCCGGCGGCCAACCGCGTCCTCAAATCGGCCGGCAAGACCTGGGGCCGTCAGTTCGCCGAACGCGTCGAACGCGAACTCGGCGACTACGAGGGCGAGCCGCTACGCGACCGCTCGTTCGGCGAGTTCGCCGGCCGACTGGCCGCCGCGTTCAGCCACCACGGCTTCGGCACGCTCGCACTCGATGCGGCCAACGCGCCCATCGGCGTCCTGGTCGCCCGGCTGGCGAACGCCCCGGAAGGGCCTGAGTTGCTCGGTGGGTTTTTGGCCGGCGTGTTCTCGCACTTCGCAGGGCAGGACCTCGACGCGCTGGCGACCGAGTCGGGGCCGACGCGGACGTACCTGTTGAGCCTGCCGGAGCGGCTTGCGCACGTTGCCGACGCGCCGGCCCGCGGGCAATCGCACGCAGAGGTTCTCGCGGCCTTGGCCGAAGTGCGGGCTGAATAGATGTTAAGGTTGTGGAGTGGTGACTCGCGACCCGACCACCATCCCATCACCTGAGGGTACGGCCGTGGCCGACGAAACGTTCTGTCTCGCCGTCGGCTCGCACAAAGGCGGCACGGGCCGCACCACCACGGCGCTAGCCCTGGCATTCGCGTGGGGCCGCGCGGGCGTGCGCGTCGCCCTGTGCGATGCCGACCCGGCCCGCGCCGCCGGCCTTGTCGCCTGCGACACGGCCGGCGATTGTCATTGGCCCAACGTCCGCTACCATGCCGGACTGCCCGATCCGATCCCGGATGCCGACGCGGTGGTCATCGACTGCCCGCCGCTGTTGGACAAGGCGGCCGGCCCGGTTCTGCGGCGCTGCCGCGGCATACTGCTGACGGTCCTGGCGGACCCGCTGTCTTTGCGGACTGTGCCGGCGGCGGCGAGTGTGCTGGCGCAGGCCCGCTCGCACAACCCGCGGCTCGAATTGCTCGGCGTCCTCGTAACCATTTACAATAGCTCCGACGCGATCCAGGCCCCGATGTACACCCGCCTCGGCGCGATGCACAGCGAGATGCTCATCGAGCCGGCGATCCCCGATGACCCGGCGCTGCGCGACTGGCCGCTGATGCCGGGCAGCGAGCCGCCCATCGGGCCGGGCTGGCGGGCGTACGTCGAGGTCGCCGACCGCGTTGCCGGGCTGGCCCGCAAGACCGCGGGCGCGCGCCTCGCACTGAAGTAGTGCTGAGTGCTGAGGAGGATTCGTGCAGACGCTCTTGATCGCCAGCCCCAAAGGGGGGGTCGGCAAGACGACCGCGGCGATCAATCTCGCCGCCGCCGCGGCGCGTGGCGGCGCGGACGTGCTGCTAGTGGACGCCGACCCGCTGCACGGCATCGCGGCCGCCCTCAACCTGCACCGCCACGCCGATCGCGTTCCATTGCGCGATTTCGGCCTCGACTCCGACGAACCCTTCTACCGTGGGGCGTTGCCGCGCCTCGACGTGCTGCCCGTGCCGTTCGCCGACGAGCGGCGCGCGTTCGACCCGCTCGCCGCCACCCTCGCACTCCTGCGGCGCGACGACTTCGCAGCGAAATACAGCCACGCACTCCTCGACGCGCCGCCGCTGACCAGCGGGCCGCTCGCCAAGGCGCTGCTCGACGCCTGCGACGAACTGCTCGTCGTCACTCGCGTCGAGCCGCTGTCGTTCCGCATGCTGCCGGTCTTCCTGCAAACGCTCAAGGAGGCGAAGCTCGCCGGGGCGGCGGTACGGTTCCGCGGCCTCTTGCTGACGCTACCCTCCGGCGATGCGCCGGGCGGCGAACGCGAGGCACAGTTGCGCCAGTTGTTCGGGCCGCGGGCACTGCCGCCGGTCATTCCGTTCGACCCGGAGGTGCCGAAATCGGTGTTGCTCGGCCGGCCGGTCGTCGCCGCCAACCCGGCGTCGCCGGCTGCCCGGCAGTACCGCGCCGCGGCCGTTGAACTCGGGCTGGCCCCTGCGGACGATGCGACGGACCCGTTCGCGGACGGCCCGATGTTCGACTCGCCGCAGGCCGAGCACCTGGCCATCATGCGCGAGACGCCAACCGGTTGGCGCGGCGACCACCCGGTCGAGCCGGAACCGGTCGACGATGCGGCCATCGAGCCGTTCGAGGACGAACCGGCCGCCATCCCGGCCGTCGACTTCGCCGACGAACCGGCCGATTCTGGAATCCCAAATCTCGAATCGCAAGTCGATGCCCGGGTCATCGGCCACCGCGGCGACGTGACGGCCATCGCTTTCGCCCCCAACGGCGAGCGACTGGCGACGGCCTCGTGGGACAAGACGCTGCGCCTGTGGGACGTGATCGGCGGGCAAGAACTGGCCGTGCTGCACGGCCACACCGGCGTCGTTGGCGCGGTGGCGTACTCGCCCGACGGCCTCTTGATCGCCTCCGGCGGCTGGGACAAGCTCGTCAAACTGTGGGACGCCGTCTCCGGCACGGAGATGGCGACGCTCGCGGGGCACGCCGGCGTCGTCGCCGCCGTCGCGTTCTCGCCCGACGGCCGGACGGTCGCCTCGGCCGGCTGGGACCTGTCGATCAAGCTCTGGGACGTGGCAACCGGCACGTTGAAGCGGACGCTGCTCGGCCACGACAAGATGGTGACGGCTATCGGCTTCGCCGCGGACGGCCAGCGGCTGGCCAGCGCATCGTGGGACGGCACGGTCAAAATCTGGAACCCCGACGAGGACCGCTGCCTCGCATCGCTCGACGGCCACGAGGCCGAAGTGTCGGCCGTCGCCTTCGCCCCCGACGCCCGTACGCTCGCCTCCGGTGGCGTGGATGCGACCGTTCGCCTGTGGGACGCGACGACCGGGCTGGAATTCGCCGTCTTCCGCGGGCACGAGGGCGAGGTCACGTCGTTGGCTTTCGCCCCCGACGGCGCGACGCTCGCTTCCGGCGGCGTCGACCGCACGGTGCGCCTGTGGGACGTGGCCTCGGCTGCCCCGCGGGCGATCCTGGCCGGGCACCTCGGCGCGGTCGCCGACGTCGCGTTCGGCCCGGCGGGGATGCTGCTCGCCTCGCTGGGCAACGACGCGACGGCCCGCATCTGGGACCCGGCCAACGGCGACGAACTCGGCACCATCCTGGTGCAGACCGGCGGCGAGTTCGCCCAGTCCGGGGACGCCAAGGCCGAAGCCCCGCCTGCGATCGAACAGCCGCCGCCGTTGCCGGCCGACCCGCACGCCGACCTGTGGCCGGTGCCACCGACCGCGCCTCCGTCGTCGCCGACGCTCCGGGCCGCGCCGTCGGAGGCCGTCCACGACAACGACGCCGAGTCCGAGAGCATCTGGGGCGGCGACGCGGTCGAGGAGGATGCGCCGCCGATCCTGCCGTTGCGGCCCGCCGCGCTGCACCAGCCCGACGACGAACCGGGGCCGGCACCGGACGAGACGGTGGACTTGTCGGCTCCATCGCCGAACGGTCACGACATCCACCCGCACGCCGATCGCCTGACGCTGACGCCGCCGACGTTACGCGACGGCGGCACGCTCCATGCAGTGGCGTACTCGGCCGATGGCACCCGCGTCGCCGCAGGCACCGGCGACGCACTGGTGCTGGTGTGGGATGCGGCCACCGGCCGCGAGTTGTTCGCCCTGCGCGGCCACGCGAAGGAGGTTGGGACGGTGGCGTTCGCGCCGGACGGCCGAACGCTCGCCAGCGGCTCGCAGGACAAGACCGTCAAGCTGTGGAATCTGGCGACTGGTCGGGAGCGGATGACCCTCAGCGGGCACACCGCCGAGGTCACGTCGCTGGCGTACTCGCCCGACGGCGCGACGCTGGCCACGGGCGGTTGGGACGGCAGCGTGCGGCTGTGGAACGTGGCGACCGGCCGGCAGACGCTCAGCCTGGCGGGCCACTCCGACGGCGTGTCGTCGGTCGCGTTCGCGCCGGGCGGCGAACTCATCGCCAGCGCCAGCGAAGATGGCACGGTACGGTTGTGGGACCCGGCGACCGGCCGCGAACTGGCGACCCTGCGCGGGCACGACCGCGAAGTCTACGCCGTCGCGTTCTCGCCCGACGGGCAGACGGTCGCCAGCGCCGGCGGCGATTCGACGGTGCGCCTGTGGGACGTGGCCAGCCGGCAGGAGTGGTGCTGCCTGGAGGCGCACGAGCGCGTCGTCAGCGCGGCCGCGTTCGCGCCGGACGGCGGCCTGCTCGCCACTGCCGGGTGGGACCGCCTGGTCAAGCTGTGGAACACGGTCACGGGCGAGGAACACGCGACGTTGCGCGGCCATCAGGGCGAGGTGGCTGCGCTGGCGTTCTCGCCCGACGGGTTGCGCCTGGCGAGCGCGAGTTGGGACCAGTCGGTGCGGCTGTGGGACGTGGGCAACCTCACGGCCGCGGGCGTGTTGCGCTGTACCGGCGCGGCCCCCAGCGGGACGCGCCTCGAGCGGCTGCCGCCGGAGCCGCTGCGGCAGCCGCTCGAGTCGATGCTGATGCCAGCCTTGACGGTGTTCGCCACCGGCGGCAGCGACGGCGCGGTGCGGCTGTGGGACGCCTCGACCGGCCAGCACCTGCACGTATTCGAGGGTCACGCGGCCGACGTGAACGCGGTGGCCTTCGCGCCGGGAGGCAAGATCGTCGCCAGCGCCGGGGCCGACAAGTCCGTGCGGCTGTGGGACGTGGGCACCGGCCGGCAGCTCGCCGCCCTCGGCGGGCACGAGGGCGAGGTCACGGGGCTGGCGTTCTCGCCGGACGGGACGCTCCTGGCCAGCGCGAGCTGGGACGCGACCATTAAGCTATGGGACGTGCGGGCCGCCTCCGAGGTGGGGTTATTGAAGGGCCACAAGGGCGCGATCACGTCGGTGGCGTTCTCGCCGGACGGCAAGTTGGTCGCGTCGGGCAGTTGGGACAAGCTCGTGATCCTGTGGGACCTGGCCGGCGGCAAGGTCCACGGCGTCATCCGCGGGCACGACAAGATGGTCACGTCGCTGGTGTTCGCCCCGAACGGGCGGACCTTGGCGACGGGCAGTTGGGACAAGACGGCGAAGCTGTGGGACGCCGAGACCGGTAGCGAGTTGTTGATCATGGCCGGCCACCGCTTCGCGGTCAGCGCGGTAGCGTTCCTCGACGACGGGCTGGCCCTGGCGACGGGCAGTTGGGATGGCACCGCGAAGTTATGGGATCTGTCGAGCGGCACGGAGTTGCAGACGTACCGCGGCCACGGCGAGTCGGTGCGGGCGGTAGCGTTCGGTCCGGGCGGCAAGGTGCTGGCGACGGGCAGTTGGGACGGCACCGCGAAGCTGTGGGGCGTGGAGTCGGCCGAGGAGTTGGCGACGTTCAAGGGCCACGGCGAAAAGGTCCACGCGGTGGCGTTCGCTCCGCCGGCCGTCGCGGCGAAGCCGGCCGACGACGACGAGGGTGCGGCGTGGCAGCCGGTCGTCGTGGGGTGATCGGTGATCGGTGATCGGTGATCGGTGAAAGACAGGGCCGCGGGGCGCAGACGTAGGTTTTGCGGGGGCCGG
>CAZNSL010000236.1:0-7801 GCA_964574975.1 uncultured Alcaligenaceae bacterium
GCGGCGGTGGCGGTGCGGCAGCGGCCCCGTCGGGCGAAGCGTCGGCGGCCGGCGTGACGACGTACCGCTTCAGCGCCTTGCAGGAGGTGGACCTGCCGAAGAAGTACGCGGCGGCGTTCGACCTGGCGTGGAGGACGATGCGCGACAACTGGTACGACGAGAAGCTCGGCAACCGCGACTGGAACGCGGTGCGAACGAAGTACATCGGCATGGCCGCCGAGTCTCCGGACGCCGACTCGTTCGGCACCGTCGTACAGATGATGCTCGGTGAATTGAACGGCTCGCACCTCGGCTTTACGGTCGGCGGCGGTGGCGGCCGCGGTCGCCGTGGGCCGACACCGACTCCGCCGCCGGGTGCCCCCGGCGATGAGCCGACGGGGACGTGGCGCGAGAACACGATGCACCTCGGCGTCCGCTTCGACCCGGATTACGCCGGGCCGGGCCTCAAGGTCCGCGACGTTCTGCCGACCGGCCCCGCCGACCAGCGCAAGAGCCGGATCGAAAAGGGCGAGATCGTCGTCAGCATCGACGGTACGCCGGTCGACCGCACGACGGACCGGACGACGGTGCTGAACCTGCCGGCTGGCCGCGAGGTCGCCCTGCGGGTCAAGAAGCCGGACGGCGAGGAACGCGACGTGACGCTACGGCCCATCAGCTACGGAACGGCCCGACAACTCCTGTACGAGAAGTGGCTGGCCGACAACCGCGCGTTGGTCGAGAAACACTCGAACGGCACGCTTGGCTACCTGCACGTCAGCGCCATGAGCATGCCGAGCTTCTTTAAGTTCGAGAAGGAACTGTACGCGGCCGGGGCCGGCAAGGCCGGCCAGATCATCGGCGTGCGCGACAACGGCGGCGGCTCGACGGCCGACCACCTGCTCACGTCGTTGACGCAGCCGGTCCATGCGGTCACGGTGCCGCGCGACGGCGAGCCGGGCTACCCGCAGGACCGCAAGGTGTACGCGACGTGGTCGAAGCCGATCGCAGTGCTGTGCAACCAGAACAGCTTCTCGAACGCGGAGATCTTCAGTCACGCGATCAAGACGCTGAAGCGCGGGCCGTTGGTCGGCGTGCCGACGGCCGGCGGCGTCATCAGCACCGGCGGTACCACCATCATGGACGTAGGCTTCCTACGCCTGCCGACGCGTGGCTGGTTCACCGTCAACGACGGCGAGGATATGGAGCTGCACGGCGCGGTACCGGACCACATCGTCTGGCCACAGCCGGGCGACGCGGCGAAGGGCCGCGACGCGCAGGTCGAGAAGGCGGTGGAGGTACTGCTGGCCGACGTGGCGGCGGAAAAGGCAAAGCCGAAGAAGCCGCTCATCAAGGCGACGGATCGGAAGTAGATTATCCCGCGACGCCGCGAGCCGATCTTCGAGGCGAGCCCGAGCTTCAACCGCTCGCCTCGCAAGCTCGGCTCGCGGCGTCACGGGTGGGTTGGAGAATCCATGGACTGGCTGCAAGCCCTGATCCTCGGCGTCGTTGAGGGGCTGACCGAGTACCTGCCCGTCAGTTCGACCGCCCACCTGCTCCTGGCCCAGCGGGCGCTCGGCATCGACAAGACCGACGCCGCCGACGCCTACACGGTCTGCATCCAGTCGGGGGCCATCGTCGCGGTGCTCGGCATTTATGCCCGCCGCGTCCGCGAAATGCTCCTCGGCGTGGCCGGCCGCAACCCAGCCGGGCTGCGCCTGGCGCTGCATATCGTCGTCGCGTTCCTGCCCGCGGCCGTCGTCGGCGTGCTGTTCAACAAGGCGATCAAAGCCCACTTGTTCCACCTGCGGCCGATCAGCGCGGCGTGGGCCGTCGGTGGCGTGGTCCTCATCGTTGCCGCCCTGTGGCTGCGGCGTCGCGGTGAAGAAACGGGCAAGAGCCTCACCGGCTTGACCCTCAGCGGGGCGGCCGTCATCGGAGTGTTACAATGCCTGGGCATGATCCCCGGCACGAGCCGTAGCCTGGTAACGATCCTCGGCGGCCTTGCCGTCGGCCTCAACCTCGCGGCGGCCCTCGAATTCAGTTTTCTTCTCGGTCTCGTCACGCTGACGGCTGCGACCGGTTACGACGCCTACAAACACGGCGGCGAGATGCTGCGCGACTACTCGCCAGCGACGATGGCGGTCGGCTTCATCGCGGCGGCGGCGTCGGCGTTCCTCGCGGTGGCGTGGATGATCCGCTCCTTGCGCGGCGGCGGCTTGGCGGCGTTCGGCGTCTACCGCATTCTGCTGGCGGCGGCCGTCATGGGGTTGATCGCAGCCGGTCGACTGACGCCTTGAGCCGGTGTCTTAGCCCCGGAGGGGCGGCCGTGGGTAGCCAGGGGCGTCAGCCCCTGGAATCGGTGCGACATATGGCCCAGCCCCGGAAGGGCGACAGATTCTGTCGCCCCTCCGGGGCTGGGTTCTTGGAGATAACGTCTACCAGGGGCTGACGCCCCTGGCTATCAACGGCCGCCCCTCCGGGGCTGAATGCTACAACTGTCATGAGCAAGACCAGCATCGAGTGGACCCGCGGTGACGACGGCACCGCGGGCATGACCTGGAACCCGATCCGCGGTTGCACGAAGATCTCGCCTGGCTGTAGTCACTGTTACGCCGAGACGTTCGCCGAGCGGTTCCGTGGCGTACCGGGCCACCCCTACGAGCAAGGCTTCGACCTGCGGTTCGTGCCCGAAAAGCTGCTCGACCCACTGACCTGGGCGAAGCCGTCGATGGTCTTCGTCAACTCGATGAGCGACCTGTTCCACAAGGACGTGCCCGACGATTACGCCCGCCGCGTCTGCGAAGTGATGCGCACCGCCGACTGGCACACCTACCAGGTGCTGACCAAACGGGCCGATCGGCTCGCTGCCATGCTCGCCGGACCATTATGCGCGTACGCCGACCTGTCGCACGTCTGGTGGGGCGTCAGCGTCGAGGACCGCAAGCACGGGTTGCCGCGCGTCGAACTGTTGCGCCACAGTCCGGCGCGGACGCGCATTCTGTCGGTCGAGCCGCTCTTGGAAGACCTCGGCGACTTCGACCTGACCGGCATCCACTGGGTGATTGCCGGCGGCGAGAGCGGCCACGGGGCGCGGCCGATGCTCCCCGACTGGGTGCGCCGGCTGCGCGACCGCTGTGCGGCGGCCGGCGTCGCGTTCTTCTTCAAGCAGTGGGGCGGCGCGCGAAAAAAACTGGCTGGCCGCGAACTCGATGGTCGTACGCACGACGAAGTTCCGCTCCGCCGTGCCGTGGAGGCACCCGACCGCAAGCGGCGGTTGGCGCTACTCGATGAAAGCCGGTTGGCGATTTCGTGACTCGGCCTCGAAGGCGATACCGCGAGGTGTGCGAACGCGGTGCCAGCGCGCTTGAATCGGGTCGAGCGGCAACGTACAACGTTCGCGCCCGCCGTCCTCAGTGGAACGACATCCATGCTTCGCATATCCACGTGCGCGGTCGCCGCCGTCGCGTGCCTCGTCGCACCCCTCTATGCCGCGGACCCGTTCGAGCTGAAGGACGGCGACCGCGTCGTCTTCGTCGGCGACGGATTGATCGAGCGCGAACAGCAGTACGGCTACCTCGAACTGGCGATGACGACGCGCTTCCCCGACCGCAACATCACGTTCCGCAACATCGGTTGGAGCGGCGACACGCCGGCGGGGGCGTCGCGGGCCGGGTTGAGCCTCGTGCAGGCCGGCAGCGAGGGGCTGGACGAGGGGTGGAAGCAACTCGTCAAGCAGTTGCAGCAGCTCAAGCCGACGGTCCTCGTCGTTGGCTACGGCACGGCGAGTTCGTTCGATGGCCCGGCCGGCGTCGGCAAGTTCCGCGAGGAATTGAATCGTCTCCTCGCGGCCGCCGACGGGGCGCGGTTCGTCTTCCTGAGTCCGCTGCCGCTGCCGAACGCGGGACCGTACGCCAAGGTCGTGGCCGACACGGCGGCCGCACATCATGCACCTGTCGTCACCGTGCCGGATCAGCGCGACGGCGTGCAGTTGACGGCCAACGGTTACCGCGAACTTGCGACGGCGTTCGGCCGAATCGGCGACGAGCGATTGCGGCGCGAAATCGTCGAGAAGAACGAACTGTTTTTCTACCGCTCGCGGCCTGCGAACATGGCGTACATCTTCGGCTTCCGCAAGGGAGAACAGGGCCAGAACGCCGTCGAGATTCCGAAGTGCGACCCACTCATCGCCGCCGCCGAGGCCCGCATCCGCAAGCTCCACAAGGGCGAACCGGTGCCCGATGAGCCGGTGTGCACCAAGTCGGCTGTCGCCAAGTTCGCGCCGCAGCAGAAGCCGGACTTCACCCTCGCCGACGGCATCGAAATCACTCTTTGGGCCGAGAACCCGCTCCTGTTCAAGCCGACGCAGATCAACTTCGACGCCAAGGGCCGGCTGTGGGTCGCTAGCAGCGAAGTCTATCCGCAGGTCGAACCCGGTCAGACGGCCAACGACAAAATCTTGATCCTCGAAGACACCACCGGCAGCGGCAAGGCGGACAAGTCCACCGTCTTCGCCGATGGCCTCTTGATCCCGACCGGACTGGAACCCGGCGACGGCGGCGTCTACGTCGCCCAAAGCACCGAGCTGTTGCACTTCCGCGAGACGCCCGGCGGTAAGGTCGAACGGCGCACCGTGTTGAGCGGCTTCGGCACCGAAGACACGCACCACAACCTGCACACGCTGCGCTGGGGGCCGGACGGCCGGTTGTACATGAGCCAGTCGATCTACACGCGCACCGACGCGGAGACGCCGTTTGGCGTGGTGCGGCTGCGCTCCGGAGGCGTCATGGCATTCGACCCGAAGACGCAGCGGCTCGACGTGATGTTCAAAGGCTGGGTGAACTCGTGGGGCCATGCCTTCGACCGTAACGGCCAATCGTTCCTTACGGATGGGGCCGGCGGCGACGGCGTCTCGTGGGGCATGCCGGGCGCGATGTACACGACTTACGCGGGTGCCCGCCGGCTGTTGGGCAGCATCAGCCCCGGCAACTACCCGAAGTTCTGCGGCTTAGAGATGGTGGACTCGCAACACTTCCCGGCCGACTGGCAAGGTGATCTGGTGACGTGCGACTTCCGCGCCAACCGCATCGTGCGCTTCAAGCTGTCGGACGACGGAGCCGGCTTCGCGGCCCGCGAGGTCGGCGAGATTGTGCGCGGCAACCAGGCGTCGTTCCGGCCGATCGACGTGAAGGTCGGGCCGGATGGGGCGCTTTACGTTGCGGACTGGTCGAACCCGATCATCAACCACGGTGAGGTCGATTTCCGCGACCCGCGCCGCGACCGCGAACACGGCCGCATCTGGCGCATCACCGCGAAGGGCCGGCCGCTTTTGCCGCGGCGCGATTTGACGGCGCGATCCGACGGCGAGTTGCGGGAATTGGTCGCATCGCCGAACGCCTACGAGCGCGACAAGGCCCGCCGCGTCCTCATCGAGCGCGATCGGTCGGCCCGCAGGATCAGCGCCTGGAACGCGCCGACCGACCCGGCCGTCGCGGTCGTTAGCGACAAGCCGCGCGAGCGGCTCGAAGCCGTCCGGCGACTCGGCCGCGCGACCGACGACCCGGTGGCCGCACTGGACACCGCGCTGCACGTCCTCGACAAGCCGATGGACCGCTTTCTCGACTACGCTCTGTGGCTGACGGTCAACGAATTGGCGGGGCCGTGGCTGGCGAAACTCGAAGCCGGCGGGATCGACGCAACGACTCGCGGGAAGCCCATCGAGTTCGTGCTGTCGGCCGTCGAGCCGGCGCGGGCGACGAAGGCACTCGGGGCACTGCTCGCCAGGAATCCGGTGTCGGCCGATGGATCGGGACCGTGGCTCGATCTGATCGCCACCGCCGGCGGGCCGAGCGAGTTGCGGAAGCTGCTCGAACAATCGCTCACGGGCGGGTTCGACGCCGCGGCAACTCCGCGGGTGTTACAGGCACTAGCCAGGGCAAGTCGAACGCGAAAGACGAAGCCCGCCGGCGACCTGATGGGGGTCGTGCGCTACCTCGACGCCAGTGACGAGGCGACGCGCATCGCGGCCCTGCAACTGGTCGGGCACTGGGGGTTGAAGGCCGCGGCCGAAAAGGCGAGCAGCATCGCCAACGACCGGACCGCACCACTGCCGCTGCGCCTGGCAGCGCTGGAGGCTCTCCGCGAAATGAAGGCGAGTATCGGCGGCTCCGTACTGAGCGCCCTGGCCCGGGACGACCGCGAGTCGCCGGCCATTCGGCGGCAGGCCGCGCTCGGCTGGTTGGCGGTCGATGCGCCCGCGGCCGTGCCGACCGTGGCCGGGCTGCTCGACGACAACCGCGATTTCTGGCGAGCCGTCGTGACGCAGAAAGGTGTCGGCCCGCGCTTGGCCGTGGAACTGCGCGACCGCAAGTTACCTGTGGACGTTGCCAAGGTCGGCCTGACCATAGTCCGCTCGGCCGGCGGACGCACGGCCGAGCTAGAGAAGGTGCTGCTTGCCTCGTCTGGGCAGGCTGCGGCGAAGGTTTGGACGCCCGGCGACGTGCAGCGGTTCGCGGCGAATGCGATGTTCTCCGGCGACGCGGCCCGCGGCGAACTCGTCTACCGCCGTGCGGACTTGCGCTGCATCGCCTGCCACGCGATCAACGGCGCGGGCGGCAAGGTCGGTCCCGACATGATGGCGATCGGCGCGAGTGCCCCGGCCGATTACATCGCCGAATCGCTCCTGTTGCCGAACGCGAAGGTCAAGGAAGGTTTCCACACGCTCAACGTGCTGACCAAGGCGGGTAAGGCAGTGTCCGGGATCGCCGTCCGCGAGTCGGCGACCGAGTTGGTGCTGCGCGACGCCGAGGGAAAGGAAATCCCCATCGCCAAGGACCAGATCGACGAACGCACGCCGGGGCACTCGCTGATGCCGGCGGCCCTCCTGGATACCTTGTTCGACTACGAACTGAACGACCTGACGCGCTTCCTGATCGAACTCGGCAAGCCGGGACCGTTCGATACCACGAAGAGCAAATCGCCGAAGCTGTGGCGCGTCGGCGAGACGGCGTTGACGACGACGGTCGCCGGCGAGTTGGTGAAGGCCGAGTTGCCGGTGAAGGGCGGGGCGGTCGAACTGGCGACGCGCTTCGATGCGGTGGGCGATGGGCCGGTCGCGTTCGATCTCGGTGGCGTCAAGGGTGAGGTGCGCGTCGATGGGAAGTCGGCCGGCGATGTCAAGCGCGGGACGCACACGCTTAGCGTGCGCTGCCGCATCGAGGAGTTACCGGCGCGGTGGAAAGTCGTGGCGAACGGTGTCGTGTGGCGGGCGGATTGATCGCGTTTAGCGACGCATCGGAGATGCGTCACTGAACATCGACTCGTCGAACCGCGGTAGCTCCACGTCGATTGCCTCGACGTACTTCTGCGCCGCACCCGTGTTGAACGCGACCACGCGCTCGCCGTCCTTGACCCAGCCGCGCTCGCGCAACTGTTCCAACACGTCGAAGCACACGGCCGTCTCCGGGCACACACTCACGCCTTCCGCCGCGGACGTTCGCCGCGTCCACTCCGCCACGCGACTCTCGCGCCCGGCCACGGCCACGCCGCCGCTGGCGCGGATCGCGTCGAGCATCATGAAGTCGCCGACGGCCGCCGGCACGCGCAAGCCGCTGGCGACCGTTTGTGCGTCCGGGAACAACTCCGCGAACCGCTCGCCCTTCTCGAACGCCGTCACGATCGGGGCGCAACCGTCGCTCTGGCAACTCACGAGCCGCGGTAACTTGTCCGACGCGAGCCAGCCGAGTTCGCGGAGTTCCGCGAACGCCTTCCACATCCCGATCAGGCCGGTACCGCCGCCGGTCGGGTAGAGGATCACGTCCGGCAG
>CAZNSL010000237.1:0-7798 GCA_964574975.1 uncultured Alcaligenaceae bacterium
AAGCGTTTACTGATGGAACAGGCGTGTCCTCCCTACCCCCCACCCGATTCATGACGCCAACTTACTGGTTCGTGTTGTGCGCCGCCATCGCTGGTCTGGCGGCTATCGGGCTGCGCCTGTTGGCGCGCAGTCGTGCGACATGAGGGCAACGCCAATGTTGTCCCGCAATATCCCACGACCCGACGGCCGGCGCGCCCTGTCGCTGGTCGAACTGCTGGTCGTCGTCGCCATCGTGGCGACGTTGATCGCCCTCCTCCTTCCGGCCGTCCAGCGCGTCCGGGCGGCCGCGCAGCGGACTGCCTGCCTCAACAACCTCAAACAACTCGGCCTGGCCGCCCACGGCTACGCCAACTCGCAGCGGGCCTTACCGCCGGGGTGCAGTTACCGCAACGGCACGGACCCGCAGCCGCACCTGACCTGGATGGCGCGGCTGCTGCCGCACCTGGAGAACGACGCGCTGTGGCGCGACTGCGTGCGCGCGTTCGAGCAGGACCGGTTCTTCCAAAGCCCACCGCACTTCCCCATCCTCGGCCGCTTCATGGCGGCGTTCACCTGTCCGGCCGACCCGCGCAGCCAAACGCCGTGGGCGTACACGCGGTTTCAAGTCGCGTTCACCGACTACCTCGGCGTCGAAGGCACCGACCTGACGCGCAAGGACGGCGCGTTGTACCTGGACTCGCGGGTCGCACTGGCAGATATCGCCGACGGCACCGCGAATACGCTGTTGGCCGGCGAGCGGCCGCCGAGCGCGGACCACCACCTCGGCTGGTGGTACGCCGGCTGGGGCCAGAATAAGACCGGCTCGACCGACTCGGTTCTCGGCGTGCGCGAACTCTGCCGTCATCCGCGCTACTGGGCCTGCCCACACGGCCCGTACGAGTTCACGGACGGCGGGACGGACGGCGGGCCGGACGACCCGTGCGACGCCTTCCACTTCTGGAGCTTCCACCCCGGCGGCGGGCATTTCCTGTTCGCCGACGGCTCGGCTCGCTTCCTGGTCTACGCCGCCGACGCCGCGTTACCGGCCCTGGCCACCCGCGCCGGTGGCGAACCCGTCGCCCTTCCCGATTGACGCCCCCGGCCGCCATCCTGGCAGTTTCGTGTCGCGTTTTAATTCGTTTCATGAAACGATGGATTCGTTTCACCCACCCACACCCCGAAACCGTGGAACGTGAAACGAATCCGTATTGCCCTTGCATCGCCCCGGCCGCGACGCTATTCCGGCGGCACTCAATCCGTCGGGGGGTTCCATCATGCGACGTTGGCTGCCGTTGGCCACGCTCGCCTGCTTCGGCTGCGCGGCCGACGCCGGGCTGGCCGTCTACAACCTGCAAATGGGCGACATGTTACTCGTCAAGCGCGACTACCACGAGGCCCTGCCGTTCTACGACAAGGCCATCGCCGCCGACCCGACGCTGGCCGAACCGTATCTGCACCGCGGTCTTGCCCATCGCGGCAAACGGAATTTCGACGAGGCCATCGCCGACTTCACGAAGGCCGTCGAACTGAACCCCATGCTCGGCCGGGCCTACATGGAACGCGCCCGTGCCCGCATCCAACAACTCGGCGACGACAAGGCGAAGCTCGACGACGCCTTCGGCAAAGCCGATCCGCTCGGTCTCGAACCGGACCTGAACCGGGCCGCGACCTTGTCTGCCGGCGGCGGCGACGACACGGCCTTCCTGGTGCGGGCCGCGGTGCGGATCGTGCAAAAGCGCGACGCCGAGGCCAAGGACGACATCGACCGCTGGCTCCGCCGCCGTCCGAAACTGGCCACCGATGTCGGCAACGCGGCCGCGGCGTGGACGAAGGAACGACCGGTTCTCAACTTCGAGTTGATCGACGCACTGGTTCGAGTGCGGCCGAAACCCAGCTAGGCATCGTATCCTGTCGGAATGGATTCGGAACGGGGACGCCGCCCGACCCTCGGCCCGCTCGACGCGGTGAGCCTAGTGGTCGGCATCGTTATCGGGGCCGGCATCTTCCGCGCCCCGCCGGACGTGTTCCGCAACGTCCCCGACGCCGCGACCGGCATGGCCCTGTGGGCGCTCGGCGGATTGCTCGCCTTCGTCGGGGCGCTGTGCTACGCGGAGTTGGCCAGCACCTACCCGTCGAACGGCGGCGAGTACGTCTACCTGTCGCGCGCGTACGGACCCGCGGCCGGCTTCGCGTTCGCCTGGGCGCAACTCGCAGTGATCCGTACCGGGGCGAGCATCGCGCCGATTGCGTACGTCTTCGGCGCGTACGCCAGCAAACTGCATGCGCTCGGGCCGCGGTCGAATCTCATCTACGTTACCGCGGCCATCGCAGCCTTGACGGTCGTGAACGCGCTCGGACTTCAACCCGGCCGGCGCGTGCAAAACGTCCTGACGGCCGCGAAGGTCCTCGGCCTCGGTGGCGTCGTGCTGGCCGGGCTATGGCTCGCGGCCGACCCGGTTCGCGGAGAACCGCCGATGCCCACCCCGACGACGGATACTGCCCTGCCGCTGGCACTCGTGTTCGTCCTGTGGACGTATTCCGGATGGCACGAGGCTGCCTACATCGTGGCCGATACGCGCGATCCGACCCGAGACATCGTCCGGGCCTTGCTGCTGGGCACCGCCGCGGTGGCGGTCATCTATTTGGCGGTCAATGCGGCCCTCCTCGCCGGACTCGGGTTCGACGGCCTGCGCCGTTCCGACACAGCAGCCAACGACCTGGCAGAGCGAGCCGTCGGGAGCGCTGGCGCGGCGCTGATGAGCGCACTGGTCATGGTGTCGGCTTTGGGCGCGACGAACGGCACGATCCTGACTGGTGGCCGTTTCTTCGCCGGCTTCGGCGAACTGCACCCCGGCTTCGGATGGCTCGGCCGAGCGCGGACGCGCCGCGGCGCACCGCTGGTCGCACTCATCGCCCAGGGAACCTTGGCCCTGTTCATGGTGGCGCTGGTCGAGACGGGCGACGTGTGGAAGCCGTGGTATCACTCCCTCGGCTTCAGTCTGCGCGCATCGCCGGTGTCCGATGGGTTCGCCGCGCTCGTCGATTGCACCGCCCCGGTCTTCTGGACGTTCTTCCTGCTGACGGGCGTCGCGCTCGTCGTCTTGCGGGTCCGCGAGCCGGATCGGTCACGGCCGTTCCGCGTGCCGCTGTTCCCACTCGTCGCGCTGACGTTCTGCGGCGTCTGCGCGTTCATGCTGTATTCGAGCGTCACCTACGCCCTGAGCCAAAGGCCGGTCGAAGCGCTGGCCGTTGCGGCGCTGCTGGCGCTCGGACTCCCGGTTTACCTGCTCACGCGCGGGACATCCGCGCCATTGACTCCCGATCCCTGACTCCGGACTCCTGACTCCATGACCTACGACTTCATCATCGTCGGCGGCGGGCACAATGGGCTGACCTGCGCCGCCTATCTCGCCAAGGCGGGCCGCAAGGTCCTCGTCTTGGAGCGGCGTGAAGTCCTCGGCGGCGCGTGTACCACCGAAGAGGTCTGGCCCGGCTGCAAGGTCTCGACGGCGGCCTACGTCAACAGCCTCCTACGGCCGCAGATCGTCCGCGAACTGGAGTTGAAGAAGCACGGCTTTGCCATGCTGCCGCGCGACCCGTCGAGCTTCACGCCGTTCCCCGACGGCCGCTCGCTGCTCATGGGGCCGGACGCGGCCATGACCCACCGCGAGGTCAGCCAGTTCTCGCGCAAGGACGCCGACGCGCTGCCGCGCTACGAGGCGATGCTCCTGCGCGTCGCCGACTTCCTCGAACCGCTCCTCGACGAGACGCCGCCGGACCCGTTCGGTGGCCGCGTCGGCGACCTGTGGAAGCTCGGCAGGATCGGCTGGAACTTCCGCAAGCTCGGCAAACACGCATCCGAGGCGGTCGAAGTCCTGACCGGGGCGGCCCGGCCGATCCTCGACCGTTGGTTCGAGTCGGAGCAACTGAAGATCACACTGGCGACCGACGCGGTGATCGGCGCGTTTGCGGCCCCGTCGATGCCGGGCACGGCCTACGTGCTGTTCCACCACGTCATGGGCGAATGCGACGGGGTGCGTGGCGTCTGGGGTTACGTCCGCGGCGGCATGGGCGGCATCTCGAACCCCCTGGCGTCGGCGGCGAAGTCCTACGGGACGGAAATCCGCACGAACGCCCCGGTCGCGCGCATCCAAACGCGCGACGGCCGGGCGACCGGCGTCGTTCTCGCCGACGGCACCGAGATCGCGGCCAAGGCCGTGGCGTCGAACGCCGACTGCAACGTCACTTTCAACAAGCTGATGGACCGCAAGGAACTGCCGCCCGACTTCCTGGCCGCCATCGACGCCATCGACTACTCGAGCGCGTCGCTCAAAATCAACTGCCACGTCCGCGAGTTGCCGAACTTCACCGCCCGACCGAGTGCGTCGGCCGCCCCGCACCACCGCGGTACACTGCACATCTGCCCCGACTTCGACACGCTGGAGCGCGCCTACGACGACGCCAAGTACGGCGAGCCGTCGCGCACTCCGATCCTCGAAATGACCATCCCGACAGTCGTGGACGACACGCTCGCGCCGCCGGGCACGCACCTCGTCTCGATGTTCGTGCAGTATGCCCCGGACAAGCTGCGCACCGGCACCTGGGACGAACGCCGCGACGCCTTTGCCGACCGCTGCTTCGAGGTGATCGACCAGTACGCGCCGAACTTCTCGCGCTCGGTCATCAACCGACAGGTGCTGACGCCGCTGGACCTGGAGCGCACGTTCGGCTTGACGGGCGGCAACATCTTCCAGGGCGGCATGGGCCTGTCGAAGCTGTTCTGCTTCCGCCCGGCCGTCGGCTACGCGAACTACCGCACGCCGGTGAAGGGGTTGTACCTGTGCGGCGCGGCGGCCCACCCCGGCGGCGGCGTCCTGGGGGCCGCCGGCCGCAACGCCGCCCGCGAGATGCTGCGCGGGTGACAAAGGACTCCCGCTAGCCCGGAGCGCAAGCGACGCGTTCGAGCGACCCGTCGCTTGCGCTCCGGGCTGGCGATGTGGCAGACAACGCACTACGCGGCTCGTCGCATCGGCACCGCAGCTCGTCGCATCGGCACCACAACCGGCGTCGGTGCGCGCAGCCAGCGCCGGTCGATCGCTCGACCCAGCGCAATGGCTGGCAGTTCGACGAAACGGTGCGTCAGGTACGACAGCGCGAACGAACCAGCCATCAATACCGGGATGAGCCGCCACGCCGGCCAGAGCCGCGGCACGAGCACGGCCAGGACGAACGGGTGGAACAGGTACACCGAGAAGCTCGCCCGGCCGAGCCATTGCAAAGGTGCCGGCAGACTCCGCTGGCGCGTCGCCGCCAGGACGTACAGGCAACCGCCCGCCAGGCCCCAGGTCACGGCCAGGTCGCGCAGGCAAGCGACCGTCAACTCGGTTGGCGCGGCGGTGTGGTTCACCGCCCAGATCGCGCCGACACCGGCGACTAGCGCAGCGACGATCGCCGCGAACGGCCGACCGCCGAGCCGCCCCGATACGTGGGCGTGGGCCAACAAGCCGAGGAGCGGCGCGAACGCCATGAAGCTCGATCCGCCGGGTGCGAACGTCTTGCCGGTAATCAATGGCCTGGCGACGCCGCATGCGACGTAGATCGGAATCGCCACCGCAGCGATCAGGGCCGGCCGATGTAACAGCCGCAGCAAGGAAAGGCCCGCGAAGACGACATAGATCATCAACTCCATGCGCAGCGTCCAGTAAACGCCCCAGACGTGCGGCCGGCCGAAGAAGCCTTGCAGCATCGTTGCGTTGAGGGCCCAATCGCCGAACCCCAGCGCGGGCACCGCCCCGACGTAGACACCGCCAAGCAGCGTCAGGCCGTAGCCGAGGGCCATGCTCAGCCAGTAAGCGGGGTAAAGGCGAAAGAAGCGACGTAGCCAGAACGAAGCATTCGGCCCGTCGCGTTCGAGGCTGAACGGCAGGACGAAACCGCTGACCATCATCAGCAGGACGACACCGCCGAAGCCGACGGTGAAGGCTGCGTGCGACCATCTCGGGTAGTTGGGATTACTCGCGTTGAGACCGTGGACGAGCAGAACGATGAGCGCGGCGCAGCCGCGGGCCACATCGAGGAACCCGAGGCGCTCCGCGCCGGGGGTCGAGCCGGTCATGCAACGCCTCCGCCGAGATTCGACAGACCTCCCAGAGTATCGGCGTAGCAAGGTGGCGAAGTTGCCGAATTATCGCAAGGTACGAGACGTGAAGAATTTCGCCGCGCGGTCGGCGTCTGTCACTCCGTCGATTCGAGCAGTCGCCGCGAACTCGTCTATCGCCGCTGCCGCGGATCGCCTAAAATACTCGTTCGTCGTCAACCGTTCGCGGGGCCGGTGGGTCGCGACCCGTGCATATCATCGTCGATTGCCCCGAGTGTCAGAGCCGCTTCCAACTACACGCCGACCTGCGCGGGCGGCGCATTCGCTGCCCGAACTCCGCTTGCCGCGCCGCGTTCGTCGTGGAAGAGGCGACCGGGCCGCGCTCGGACGAGCGGCCGCCGTCGAAGGAGAAACTACCCACCCGCCCACCGCGCGACACACTGCCTACAGGAACCGCCGGCGAGGTCTACGACTGGCGCTCCGCTCCGCCACCGGTGCAGGGTGTCGCCGCCGATGCGCCCATCGCCAAGCCGGCCATTGCGCGGCGGCCCGAACCGCGGCCCACACCCGTCATCGCCGAACCGAAGCCTCGCGGCTACGGCGGGATCACCTTCGCGCTCGTGGGCCGCGCGAGCAGCGGGGGCGATGGGGGCGTGCTCCCGTCGATCGCGCGCCCGACCTTCCGCGGGCCGCAGTGCCGCGGGACGGGCATGCGGACGGACATCCAGGGCATCGCGCAGGCGACCTCGGTGGCGGCGGGGCGCTTCCACTCGTGCGCCGCGCTCGCCGACGGGACGGCGCGGTGCTGGGGGTGGAACCAGCTCGGACAGATTGGCGACGACACCAGCGAAGACCAGTACCTCCCGTCCCCCGTCGCGGGGCTCACGGGCGTGACGCAGGTGGCGGCGGGGATGGGCAACTCCTGCGCGCTCGCGCAGGGCGGCGCGGTGTACTGCTGGGGGATGAGCGAGCGCGGCCCGCGGCGCGCGCCGTGGCGCGTCGAGGGGATCGAGGGGGCGACGCAGGTGTCGGTCGGCAACCAGCACACGTGCGTGCGGCGCGCGGACGGGGTCGCGCTGTGCTGGGGGCTCAACAGCAGCGGGCAGCTCGGCGACGGGGGCGACGACACCCGCTACCGGGCGGGGCTGGTGCAGGGGCTGACGGGCGTCGCGCCGGTGGCCGCGGGCGCCGGGCCCACCGGCGCCCTCCAGGGCGACGGGACGGTCGCGGGCTGGGGTCGTCAGGAGAACGGCGCCCTCGGCAACGGGCGCCGCGCGCGCGAGCCGGTGTTTCACCCGACGGTGGTGCAGGGCCTCGTCAACGTCGTGCAGGTGGCCGCGGGGGAGAACCACACCTGCGCCCTCCTCCGCGACGGGACCGTGCGCTGCTGGGGGTGGAACGAGGCCGGCCAGCTCGGCAACGGCGCCAAGGGCATCAGCTCGGTGCCGATGCCCGTCGCCGAGCTCACCAACGTCGCGCGCATCGCCGCGGGCTACCACCACACCTGCGCGCTCCAGTCGAACGGCGCGCTCTGGTGCTGGGGGGAGAACTACACCTGCCAGATCGGCGTCGGCGCGCTCACGGGCCCCAACCGCCCCGTCCGCATCGAGCCCCCGGGCGCCCTCGTCGAGGTGTCTGGCGGCGGCAACCACACCTGCGTCCGGACGACGCAGAACACCGTCCGCTGCTGGGGCTTCAACACCTACGGGCAGCTCGGCAACG